>WFPH01000102.1 GCA_015487645.1 Thermosulfurimonas sp.
CCCTGTGGGGGAGGGTTGGGGAGGGGGAAATTCAAGGGTTTTCTTCCCCTCCACCATCCCCCCGAAGGGGGAATGTTATTCAGAGGTCTCATCCATAAATTTTATGGACAGAAATCTATAACTCAAATTTGCTTCCTCAGTTTCCCTCTCTTAAGTTTTAAAGCGAAACCTGGACAAGGGTGAAGGTATGCGGGAAATAGACTGTCGCGGGCTGGCCTGTCCGCAGCCGGTTCTTGAGACCAAAGAGGCCCTTGAGAAGTTAAGAGAGGGGGAAGTTCTACGGGTTTTAGTGGACAACGAGGCTGCGGTCAAAAACGTCTCGCGTTTTGCCGAAGCCCAGGGACATACGGTACGGGTTTCGGAGGCCCAGGATTCTTATGTCCTTGAGATTACGAAAAAGAGGCCCGGGCATCCGGTGGAAGAGGTTTCCTGTGAGCGTCCCGAAGGAGTTTTCCGCGTGGTGGTGGTGGCTTCTGATCGGATGGGGGAAGGCGATGAGGCCTTGGGCCGCAAGCTCTTGGTCAACTTTTTGAAGACCCTCAAGGAGGTCTCACCGCGGCCTCAGGCGCTGGTTTTTTACAACCGGGGGGTTTTCCTCTCTACGGAAGACTCTCCGGTCCTCGAAGAGCTGAAAGAGCTTGAGGAGCGCGGAGTAGACATCCTTTCCTGTTGGACCTGTCTTTCGCATTATGGCCTCGAAGACAAACTTCGGGTAGGCCGTGCCAGCAATATGTACGAAATTCTCTCTATTCTTATGCGGGCTACCCTTATCATCCGCCCCTGAGCCCTGGCCTTCTGGCTAAGAGGCGTTAGAATCTTATAAGCGAAATAAACGAGAAGACGACTCTATTGTTCTGGGCGACATGGGTATCTCTTCTTGGGCTTTGGGCGGTGCCGGTGTGGGCCAACGGTTTCGAAGAGGAAAATAGGCTTTGCTTTAATTATGGGACTGGCCCTTTTGGTTGCCCTGGGGCGACGGCCAAGGCCGCCTGGTTGATGTTGAAACGCAAAGCCTTTAGGAAGGTGCATCACTTTTGCGCTTATGTTACTTTAACTTTGGCTTTGGTGCATGCCATTTATAAATCTGTTTTTCACTAAAGGTTAAAGATGGAAAAGACGGTGGCGACTAATAAAAAAGCACGTTTCCTTTACGACATTGAAGAGACCTATGAGGCCGGTCTTGTGCTCACCGGTCCGGAAGTCAAAAGTTTGCGTATGGGGAGGGCCAATCTGGCCGACAGTTTTGCCCGGGTAGTGGACGGGGAGGTTTACCTTTACAACATGCATATCAGCCCTTACCCCTTCTCTAGGGAGGCTGCTTTCTCTGACCCTCGGAGGACGCGCAAACTTCTTCTTCATAAGCGAGAGATCAACCGTCTGGCAGGCAAAGTGGCTGAACGAGGTTACACCCTGATTCCTCTCAGGGTCTATTTCAAGGACGGGTGGGCCAAAGTAGAGCTGGCTCTGGCCAAAGGAAAGAAGCTTCACGATCGGCGGGAGACCATCAAGCGCCGGGAGGAAGAACGCGCTCTCCGGCGCCGTTTCAAGGGCAAGATCCGTTAATTTTCCCATTTTCAGGGGGATTGGACAACCTGGACAACGCGATTTATTATGTAGTAAGGAATTGTTCTTTCACAAGTGGGGGCGACGTGGGCTCGACGGGGGTGTGTAGGCCTAAACGGCGTGCCGAGGTCCCCACCGCCTCGTTAAAAAGGTGGGAAAAACACAAGTGCCGACGAGTACGCTTACGCTCTGGCGGCCTAAAGAATAGAGCCGCCCGCTCCGGATGAGCCGCAGGCCCCGGCGGCCTCCGGGGCGTCGGGTTACGGGGCTGGGCTTAGGGGAGTGCCTGCCTCCTCTAAGCCGAGAATCCTGCAGGCTGGGCAAAGGGGAAGCGCCCGGGTCTTCACCCTTTGCCGAGATTAGCTACCCGGGCTACGCACGTAGAAGTTTAGGCTGAAGCACCTCCGGACGCGGGTTCGATTCCCGCCGCCTCCACCAATTTTAAACGATTTCTTGCGGACTTATGAACGCCAAAGTCAGCTTGATGACGGTTTGGTGATGGTTCCAGAATCCCTTGATAGACAAGGCTTTCCAGCCATCAGTTTCTTCAGGAGTTCGCACTACCGGTACTTAGCTTATTATAACCGTTGATCCCCCTCCAATACTGATCCTCCACTACCTCAACCAATTTTTAGCGATTATTCCTGGAAGCACTTTTTATGTGACACTCAGACCTCATGATTTTAAGGTTTTAGAGGCTGAAAATGTCACCTGTTTGATAACCCCATTAATAATATAAGGTACTCCTCCCACTACTTTACCATCTTCCACATCTGGACATCTTTGGGGACATTGTGGGGGCGGTCAGGAACTTGACAAAGCTTCCGATCTTGCCTACTTTCTCTTCACCAGAGGGCGGTTAGCGCGGGGGTGAGTCACGCCCTCGGCACCAGGCTTCAAAAGAGGGTTCTTCCATGGAAAGCGGGGCAGGGGGAGCAAGAGCGCTTTCTGTGGCTCTTCACGGGCGGCCCTTCGCCCAATTTCCTCTTAATGTCAGACTCAAAGAAAACCTTGAGAAACAGGGCTTCCGGCGCACTACAAGTCTCCAGGATCTGGCCCTAACGGAAGCCCTCCGAGGTCGAGATCTCATCCTCAAGGCTCGTCGCGGAAGTGGCAAGGGAATTTTCCTCCTGTTGGGGGCTTTGAATCGTCTGGCCGGAAGCAACGGAGACCGGGAATTAAAACCTCGGGCCCTAATCCTGACCTCAAGCGGAGAGCGGGCCAAGCTCCTCGGAGAATGGGCCCGGAAGTTAGCTGAGGGGCTCGAGGTGGAAATAACGGTCTTCTCGGGGGAAGACCGGATCACCCAGGAGGAACTTCAGGCCCTAGAAAAGGTGGGGGATCTTCTGATTATAACCCCCGATGGTCTCAACCGGGCCCTCAAGTGGCATCTCCTCAAGCTCCACGGTCTCAAACTCTTAATTGTGGATGAGCTGGAAAAGATGGTCGCCCGCAGCCAGGCTTTTATCCGCCAGCTGCTGCAGAAGCTTCCGCCATCTGAAAGGCGCCAGACCATCGTACTCCTGGAGGAACTCACCTACCCCGCTCTGGAGGTGGCTTCCGAGATCACCAGGGAGCCCGAGGAGATCTATGTCGAAGAAGGTCGGTTGGATTTTTCCTCGGTAAAGCTCTCTCTCATTCACATCTCCGAAGAAGAAAAGTTTTCCCTACTCCTTGGTCTCCTTCGCCGCAAGGGTTGGCCCAGGGCTCTGATCTTCGTAAATGAGAAGGGAGAAGCTCAAAAACTGACCGACGATCTCAAGGCCCTGGGGCTCAAAGCCGTCTTCTTAAAACCGGAACTACCACTCCCTCTGCGGCTCAATTTCCTGAAACTCTTTGCCCGGGGAGAAGCCCGAGTCATGGTGGCCACCGATGCCGGCTGCCGTTTTATTCAGGATCCCGAGCTTGAGCTCATCATCAACTACGATCTACCGGAGCTTCCGAGCGATTTTCTCCAGCGGGCTGCCCGCCTCAAGAAACCTTCAGGAGAGATCATATCCCTGTGTGACGAAAGCGGGGCCTTTTTCCTGGAAGACATAGAGAACCTCCTCGGACGCAAGATGACGGTCATCTTCCCCGAACCCGAGGAAGAGTGGCTGGTCTCCCCCGTGGTCGTCCGGGAGGAACTGGGTGGCCCGGGTCGCCAGTCCCCGGCCCGTCCTTCACGGTCCCGCCGCAGCCGGCCGCGTCCTCGTCCCCGAGGATAACCCATTTGACTCCGGGGCCCTTTTTGGGCTATCCTTTGGGGAGGAGAAAATCAGGAAGGGGGTGTCATCGTGTCCGAGGATCTCAAAAAGATGTACCGCGCCATCAAAGGTGACCACTTCCCTCCGGAAATCCGGATAACTTTCGGAGACCAAACCCTGGTTTACCGCAAACGCACCTGGAAGATCGAGGTCGAGCCGGGCGTGATAGAAGAAAGGGGACTACGCTACGGCGAAAACCCCGACCAGGAAGCCGCCCTCTACGAGCTGGTAAACGGCAACCTGGTATTGGGCGAGTGCGAATTCATCCAGCCCGGATGGGGGCTGGTCTCGAGCCTCCGCGAGGAGGACATGCTGCAGTTCGGAAAGCATCCCAGCAAGACCAATCTCACGGATGTGGACAACGCCCTTAACATTCTCCGGTATCTCAGCCAGAAACCCTGCTGTGTGATCGTCAAGCACAACAACCCCTGCGGGGTAGCTTATGGAGAGACTATTGCAGAGGCCTTCGTGCGGGCCTTCCGGGCGGACCGGATTGCGGCCTTCGGAGGGGCCATTGCGCTGAATCGTCCGGTGGACAAAGCCTGCGCCGAAGCCATAAGCGAACAGTACTTCGAAGTAGTGGCCGCTCCGGAATACGAAGAAGGCGCCGTTGAGATCCTCAAGAAGCGGTCCAATCTGCGGATCATTCGGATCAAGCGCATGGATCGGTTGGAAGAATACTGGGGGCTTCCGGTGGTGGAGTTCAAAAGTCTCATGGATGGAGGGATCATCGTCCAGCAGTCTCAGATCAACAAGGTCCGGGGGCCCGAGAATCTTATGCCGGCCGTGGCCAAAAAACCCGATGGCACCGAGGTGCGCTGCAAACGCGAGCCCACCGAGCGGGAAATTCAGGACATGATCTTCGGTTGGGCGGTGGAAATGGGAGTAACCTCCAACTCGGTACTCTTTGTAAAGGATCAGTGCACCGTGGCCATTGGAACT
Organism: Thermosulfurimonas sp.; assembly: GCA_015487645.1. GTDB lineage: Bacteria > Desulfobacterota > Thermodesulfobacteria > Thermodesulfobacteriales > Thermodesulfobacteriaceae > Thermosulfurimonas_A. The sequence goes on from WFPH01000102.1 coordinate 4,752, forward strand.
GGCGAGCAGGATCGGGTGGGGGTCACCGAAATCGCCATTTTCAAGGCCTATACCAAGTACGCCGACCTCCTCTGTTACGATCGCTACGGTATACCCTATAAACAACTGGAGCTTGAGATCCGCAAGGGCCAGCGTCCCGAATCCCAGAAGCTTGAGATCGACGAGGAAACCAAAGCGGCCCGGGCTGGTCTTCCGGGTTCGGTGATGGTCTCGGACGCTTTCTTCCCCTTCCGGGACGCGGTGGATGTGGCTATCCGGCAGGGCATCACTGCCATTATCCAGCCGGGAGGGTCGCTCAGGGATTGGGAATCCATTGAGGCCTGTAACGAAGCCGAGCCTCCGGTGGCCATGGTCTTCACCGGACAGCGGGTTTTCAAACACTAAAATGAGGTCTTTAGAACGAGAAAACCTAGCCCAATTTTTCCGGGATTTCCGGGAAACAACCTCGCTCTCGCTGAGAGTGAGGCCCCGGAGGATCGATACCGCTAACTGATGGCTTACGAGTGGTTACCTCCTAGCAAGCTTCATCGTCCTCTCTGGCCCGGCCAGCTGGTGGAAAGGAAAGGTCTGCCAAACGGCCTCACGCTTGAGATCTGGGACTATTCCCGCAAGCTGGCCGGGGATCGCTGGCTGGTGGGAATGTTGGCTCAGGTGGCCGTGAAAGTAGGACCCGAGCATTTCTCCTCCGTTGAGCTTTACCAGCGGTTTTGGGAGAGGACCGAGGGCTTCATCTATTACCGGTATCGCAAAGAACGCCACTTCGTAGACGCAAAGGAGCGGCACCTCATCTTCGAAAATCTCAAGGGAAACTTTCTGCGGGCGGCTCTGGATTATCTTTCCCATCCCAGTTTCCCGGAAAAACTTATTCAGAGTGAGATTCCTCTCTTTGAAAAGAGGCTTCGCTGGGAGGAGGA
>WFPH01000103.1 GCA_015487645.1 Thermosulfurimonas sp.
ACCTTGATCAAGGTAGGCTATAATTATGAAGTGGCTGAAGAGGTCGAAAAACTGGAAAAGGAGTTCTCTAAGTTGGATGAAGTGACCGATAAAATGAAGGATATTTTGGTGCAAGGGATAAGGTTGGCCAAGGCCGGTAAGCTCAGTCCGGAGAAGAAAAAGATACTCCAGAAGTTGTATCTCATCCTGAAGAAAAAAATCCTAGAAATGGCGGATGTTAAGGAAAAAATAAAGAACCTTGAAAAACACCTGGACAAAGGTGAATACGCCCTCTTGCAGATTACCGTGAAGGCCTATCCCAATGCAATTGTAGGTATAGGTAAATACGCCATATCTCTAAGAAAGGAGCATGGCCCGGGCGTGTTCTGTTTGGAGGGTAAGAAAATCGTCTTCAGGGGTTGATTTTTGAAGAAAAAGCCTTCCTCGGAGCTCCATCGGTTACAAGAGAGTCTCGATAAGACGATAAAAGAATTTGGCCCACTTTTCGACCAAGAGCTCATAGATACGGATTCCCTGTCTTCGGATATAGGTTCTCTTGTTGGGACTCTTCCAGAGCCTATAGATAATCTGTATTTGAGTTTGCTTATTATGGAATACCTGCGATGGAAAGCCCTTTTAATCAAAGAAGCTCTGAAGTGCAAAGATTTTTCCGAACAACTGGAACTTGATCCGGAAAAGTGCGTCATCGGCCGATTTCTTTCGACCTTTACTCCACCAGACGAGACCGCGAAAGTCATTCTCGAAGAGATTCGCAGAGTGCATCATGAACTTCATCTGGAATCTCAAAAGTTGGCAGGAGATATTCGGGCCAATCTTTTGGACTGCGAAGATGTGAGAAAACGGCTCCATGAGCAACTCTTTCCTCTTTTTAACGAACTTTTGGAGCTTCTGGCAGAGCTATCCAACCATCTTGAAAAGCGGAAAGAGTGAGGAGTTTATTTCTTGGAGAGTTTCAGTCTGGGAAGGAGAAGATTCGCCGGCACCGGGGCCTTGAACCTAGATCTCTTCTACGAGGTTTCCAGTCTTACGGAACTCCGCTTTAAGGGGCTGGAATTTCGTCCGGGAGGTGAGGTTGCCGGGGATCGGGAAACCCTTTATGCCCTGCGGGACTATCTTGAGTCCCGGGGGCGTTTTCTGGGAGCCTCCGGAGGGGGCTCGTCCGCCAACACCATCTGGGCGCTCGCCCGCTTCGGTTTTGAGACCGCCTTCATCGGGGCCGCCGGCCAGGACGAGGAGGGCGAGCGAGTGCTGGCGGAGCTTGCGGAAGCGGGCGTGGACCTCTCCCGGGTCCTGATCTCCGGGACTACGGGGTTGGCCCTGATCGTGCTTGACGAAAAGCGGGACCGTTTCATCTTCGTTTCCCCGGGGACGGCCGAGAAAGCCCTGGCGGATTTGGAACCCGCCTTGGGGGAAGAGGAATGGCTGCACCTAAGCTCACTGGTCTCCGAGGAAGGTTTCGCCTTCCACCAGCGACTGGTCCGCAGGGCTTCCGGGCCGGTAAGCCTTGACCCCGGGGAGATCTACGCCGCGCGAGGGCCGAAGGCCCTGGGTCCTTTGTTAGAGAAGACTTCCTATCTCTTTGTCACCGAAGCCGAGTTCAAGACCCTCGGTCTTTCGGTGGAGGAGCTTTTCGCCAGGGGCATCGAAGCGCTTTTCTTAAAGCGCGGGGCTAGGGGAGCCAGAGTTCTTCTCCCGGGGGCTTCTTTCGAGTTTCCCGCGGAAAGGGCCTTCCGCATAGTGGACAACACCGGGGCCGGAGACTTTTTCGACGCCGGGGTGCTCGCCGGTCTGGCTCTGGGGCTCCGCCCGGAGGAGGCCGTAAGGCTGGGCTTGAAGGTGGCGGCGGCCAGTCTTCGAGATTATGGCCGCCGGGGTTGTCCCGCAAGGGAGGAGTTTTTAAACTGGGTGAAACCGCTCAAGGAGGGCCGGATCGGTTGAAGCTGCCAAAGGGTGTGGAGAGAGTGCTGGCAAGCCTTTCCGAGGGAGCCCTCTTTGCAGACCTTTATTTCGAACGCACTAGGGACCTCCGGATCGTCCTTGAGGGCGATAAGATCGAGCAGCTCTCTAGCGGAGAAGACGCCGGGGTGGGGCTCCGGCGCATCGAGGAAGATTTCCATACCAACTACGCCTTCTCGAACGACTTTTCAGCCGACACTCTGCTCGCCCTGGCCCGAAGGCTTGGCGGTCGGGAAGCCCGCTCGGTCCGGGATCTCGGCCCTAAAGCTTCCGGGCAGCTTCCGGTGAAGGTGCCCCCGGAAGAGGTGGATCTTTCTCGGAAGATCGCTTTAGTGAAGCAGGCCGGAGAGGTGGCCCGCAGGCTTTCCCCGGAGATCCGTCAGGTGCGGGTGGTTTACCAGGAGACCGAAAAGCGCCTGGCCATGCTCGATTCCGAAAGGCGGTGGGTGGAGGAGACCCGGCGTTACACGCTCTTTGCGGTCCAGGTGGTGGCCGAAAGGGACGGGGTTCTGCAGCAGGGCTATGAACCCGTAGGGGGTACAGTAGGGCTTGAGCTTTTCGAGGAAGATCCCCCGGAGGCGGTGGCCCGGCGGGCAGCCGAGAGGGCTCTTCTCATGCTCTCGGCCCGCAGAGCCCCCGGGGGTCGCATGCCGGTGGTGCTTTCTTCTTCCGCCGGGGGGACCATGATCCACGAGGCCGTGGGCCACGGACTCGAGGCCGACCATGCCGAGGAGGGGTTCTCGGTCTACGCCGGCCGCCTGGGGGAGCAGGTGGCTTCCCCCCTCATTACCGTGATCGACGATCCCACCCTCCCGGGCAAGCGCGGTTCTTATCTTTTCGACGACGAAGGGGTTCCGGCCGAAAAGGTAATCCTCATCGAAAACGGCGTGCTCAAGAGTTTCCTCTACGACCGGGCCACAGCCCTCAAATTCGGGAAAAACCCCAACGGCCACGGGCGCCGGGAGTCTTACCGGCATCGTCCCATCCCCCGCATGGCCAATACCTACATCGCCCCGGGGCCGCACGATCCCGAGGAGATCATCCGTAGTGTCTCCCGCGGGCTTCTGGTGAAGAAGATGGGCGGAGGTGAGGTCAACCCCGTGACCGGAGACTTTGTCTTCGAGGTCACGGAAGGCTACCTCATTGAGGACGGTGAGGTAGGCGAGCCCGTGATGGGCGCCACCCTGGTGGGCAATGGCCCGGAGGTTCTACGGATCATCGATATGGTGGGATGGGACCTCGGTTTCGGGATCGGCACCTGCGGGAAAGACGGCCAGGGTGTGCCGGTCTCAGACGCTCAACCCACCCTCCGCATCCCGGAAATAGTGGTGGGGGGAGAGGTGGGATAACGCCTAAACTCAGCGGCGGCACCAGTAAGCGCCGTCCGTTGAAGCGAATTGTTAAGTTTCTTTTTTTGACCCAACTTTGACACCCCGGGCGGAAAAATTCGCTTGTATCAAGGGTTTCCGGGCATACTACCCCCGCGTTCCACAACATCACCTTCCCCCACCTCAAGTACACGCCCCGGCACCCTCATCCCCACCGCCTTAAACGCCTCGTAAGCCCTCCCCTCAAGCCCC
>WFPH01000104.1 GCA_015487645.1 Thermosulfurimonas sp.
GAACCAGCCCGGCCGCCGCGGCCACCGAAAGAGCCACTCCGGAGAGCCGCAAGTGGGACGCCAGGGCGCTGCCTTCCCCAGGGGCGTAGCCCAAAAGAAAGTTTTTCACGGTCTCGGCCGAAAGCCCTCTCTCCCTCAGATGTTCTCGGGCCGCTTCAGCCTCCGGAGAACTCTCCAGGAGATGACGGAAGAAACGGGCCGCTTTCTCGTTGACCGCATAGAGTTTCTGAAACTTTTCCTCCGAGGAAGATCCCCGCAGGTCCTCCGGAAGGGGAATCTGGTAACGGCGGGCCAGATCCTTCACCGCTTCGGGAAAAGATAGCCCCGAGACCCGCATGTAAAACCCGATGACATCCCCCCCTACTCCGCAACCGAAACACCGAAAGATCTGTTTCTCTTCGCTTACGGTAAAAGAGGGCTTGGTCTCCGAATGGAAGGGACAAAGGCCGAGATAGTTGCGGCCTACCTTTTTAAGGGCTACATACTCCGAAACGAGGTCTACGATGTTTACGGTTTCCCGGATACGGGCCGCGGCCTCCCTAAGGCTCACGTCTCCCTCCGGCGGCGAATCCCCTCGGCTCCGGAAGAAAGCCTTACTACCGTAACCCCTTCACCCCCCTCCAGGGGGCTTCCTGGTCTAAGGGCCTCCACCGCCTCATGTTCTTCGAGGTAGGCCCTTACCGCCCGCATGAGTCTTCCGGTGCCGAGACCGTGAACGATACGCACCTCCCTTTTGCCAGCCAAGAGGGCCCGATTGAGAAAGACTTCAAGCTGCGGAAGGGCTTCGTCCACCCGCAAGCCCAGGAGATGGATTTCATCTGAGGGTAGATCATCCGAAGAAACCGAGACTCGGAAGCGTGGGCTTTGTGGAACATCCGAAAGGACTTTAATACCTTTTTTGGGAACTGCAAGCCTGAAAGCCCCTACCTGGACTTCGACTTCTTCGCCCAGATCCCGGAGGACCACCCCTTCCCGGCCAAGGTCCTTAAGCAGGACCTTCTGGCCCGGAGAGACCGCCTCTACCCCTGCCTCTTCAAGGGGCTCAAGCACGGCCCTGGCCGCAGCCTTCCACTTTTCTTCCATCCGTTTCCGGCCCAGGCGTTGATACTCTCTGGCCATCTCGGGAAGCCGGCTTTCAAGCTCCCGAAGTTTTTTCTGAACCTCCTCCCGCAACCTTTCCCTAGCCTTTCGGGCCTCCTCTTCGAGAAGACGCCGCCTGTGCTCCAGGGCCTCTTTTTCGCGAAGTAGCACCTGCCTTTCTTCCTCGAGCACCTTTTCCTTCTCCCGAAGTTCCCTTTCCAGGGCCCGAAGTTTTTCGAGGTAGGCCTCCTGAGACTCATCTCCGGAAAGAAGGGCTTCGGCCCGTTGAATGATGGCCGAAGGAAGCACCGCCCGGGCCAGCCCCAAGCCGTGAGAGGCTCCGAGCACGCCATAGGCCAGACGATAGGTGGGCCGGCCCTGGTCTTCCTCAAAGGCCATGGAAGCGGGCACGGCCTTTTCGCTCAAAACGGCATAGCGCTTGACCTCGGGAAAATGGGTGGTGGCCACCACCAGAGCGCCGGAATCCTCCAGGGCCTCTAGCACCGCCACCGCGAGTGCCGCCCCCTCCCTGGGATCGGTGGCCCTTCCCGGCTCGTCGAGTAGCACCAGGCTCCCCTTCCCGGCCTCCTCCAGGATCTCCTTGAGGGCCCGAAGATGGGCGGAAAAGGAACTCTCGTGGGCCTCAAGCGCCTGATCGTCTCCGAGATCCGCGAGCACCCGCTCGAAGATCGGGATCTCCGATCCTTCCGCCGCCGGGATAGGCAGCCCGGCCTGGGCCATAAGCACGCAGAGACCGATGGTCTTGAGGGCCACGGTCTTGCCTCCAAAGTTGGGCCCGCTTATGAGGAGTATCGGTTTTTCGGGAAAAAGCTTGAAGTCGTTGGCTACCGGAGTCTCTCCCCGGAAAAAGAAAAAGGGATGAGCCGCCCGAAAAAGCTTCAGGGCCCCCGAGGGTTTGAGTTCCAGAAAACGGCCGGCATATTTTTGGGC
>WFPH01000105.1 GCA_015487645.1 Thermosulfurimonas sp.
GGAAAGAACTGGCTCCCAGGGAAGAAAGAGAGGTAGCTTCCCGCCGGAGGACGCGGGTCATGGTGCCTCCGGTGGATATCTATGAAACCGACGAGGGGTTGATCCTGCTGGCGGACATGCCGGGGGTCACCAAAGATACCCTGGAGGTGAAGGTGGAGGACAATGTGCTCCACCTTCGGGGAGAGATCGCTGAGACCCCGGGAGAAGAAGTGCGGCCGGAATACGTGGAAGTCCGGGGCCGGGAGTACTACAGGGCCTTTACTCTGGGGCCGGAGTTTGATCAGGACGGGATCGAGGCCTCCCTCAACCAGGGAGTGCTCCGGCTTTTCATCCCTAAATTCGAGTCCGAAAAACCCAAACGGATCGAAATCAAGGTGGCCGGGTAGTGCTTAGGGGGAGGGCACAGCCCCTCCCCTCTTTCAGGCCTTCCCAAAACGGGCCTTGAGTCTTTCGAGATCCTCCGGGGTGTCCACCTCGGGGCAATCATAGCGGGTGATGGTGACCGCAATGGGGTAACCGTTCTCAAGGGCTCGCAACTGCTCCAGCTTTTCGGCCTTCTCGAGTTCGCCCGGTGGAAGTTTCACGAAGAGATCCAGGAATTCCTTGCGGTAAGCGTAGAGTCCTATGTGTCGCAGGTAAAGCGGGGCGTTGCCTGGCGGTCGGAAGTAAGGGATGGGAGCTCGAGAGAAGTAGAGGGCCCGGCCTTCTCGGTCTAACACAACCTTCACCCGGTTGGGATCCGCAAGTTCATCCGGATTTTCAAAAGGAATGGCCACCGTGGCCATGGGGACCTCGGTTGAAAGGAGGAGGGGTCTTACCAGTTCCTCTATGACCTCCGGGGCCAGCAGAGGCTGATCTCCCTGGATGTTCACCACCAGGTCTTCGTCGGAGAGGGCCAGAAGGTTGGCCGCCTCGGCGATGCGTTCCGTGCCACAGGTGTGTTCCGGGGAGGTCATAAGGGCCTCGCCCCCGAAATCCCGGACGCAGGCCAGGATCCTTTCGTCATCCGTGGCCACCACTACCTTTTCCAGCATCGGGCTCTGGGAGGCACGCTCGAAAACGTGCTGAATGAGGGGTTTGCCCCAGAGGTCGGCCAGAGGTTTTCCGGGGAACCGGGTGGAACCATAACGGGCGGGTATGAGGCCTACAATGCGCATCCCTGCCTCCTTGACGTTCCTTAACGATAATGCTTTATTCAAGTTTAAACCGAACCCGGGAGAAAAGGAAATGAGGATTTTCCTAACCTTGTTCTTTTTCCTTCTGTGTCTTTCGACCGCCTTGGCGGGAGTCCCCAGGAAAGTGGCCGTGGTGCCCTTCAAGGTAAACGCTCCTCAGGACCTCGCTTATGTGCGGGATGGGATCCAGGACATGCTTACCACCAGGCTTTTTGCCCCGGGCAAGGTGGAGACCGTGGATCCGGCTCTGGTGAAAAAAGCCTTGGCCGAGGTGGGCGAGCCCCTTACCCGGGAGAAGGCCCGGACCCTCGGAGAAAAACTCGGGGTGGATTATGTCCTTTTCGGAAGCGTGAGCGTCTTCGGAAAAATGGTGAGTGTGGACGCGGAACTTTTGCCCGTGAAAGGTTCTCAGCCCCCCATCACTCTTTATACCCAGGTCAACGATCTGGGGGAGGTCATTCCGGCTTTAGCCCAATTTGCTAAACGTTCCCGGGCTTACATTCTGGGGGAGAAGATCCCGGAGGAGACCGTGGCCGTCAAGCCTCCGGAGTCGAAATCCGTGAGCGTCTCTCCGCCTGCAACTCCACCCGCTCCGGCGGTTCCTCCGGCCAAGATGCATCCTGAAAAACTAGTGGAGAACACGCCTTTGGTTCCCGCTTCTCCGACGCCTACTTCGCAGGCTTCTTCTCCGAGACCGGTGGCCCGTTCCGGGGTTCCTCCGGTGCATTATGTGGATGAAGATCAGTGGCCGGATTATCCGCCCCCCGAGGAAAACCTCCCGCCGGTGAGACAGGAGGCCAGGGCGGCCCGGCCCCCTGTCGCTCCTCCCGTGGCGGCCCCTGCGCCCTCGCAACCACCTCTCGTTGCCTCTCAGCCTGCTCCTGTGGCCCCGGAAAAACCCAAGAAGAAGTCCTTCATACGGCGAATAGGTTCCAAGCTCTGGCCTTTTGGCAAGAAGGAAAAGGAGGTCAAACTTAGCGAAGTACCTCCTCCCCCACCACCACCACCTCCACCCCCAGGAACTTCAGGCCCGCAAACCCCGCAAGGTTACTCTCAAGCTCCTCGGTCGGGATATGCTTATCCCTCGTACGGAGCGCCTCAGCCTCCCACGGCCCCGCCTCCTCAGTACCCTGTGGCTTCCGCTCCTCAACCGCCCACCGCTCCCCCTCAGGGAGCCGCGGCTCCTTCCGGTGGGGAGACCTGGCAGTGGTATTGAGGCCGCGCCGGATTTCGTAGGCCAGCCTTTCGGGGGTGAGCTTCTCGAAAGGATAAAGTATTCTCACGGGGCCTCCGAAAGGCGCCCAGAGGACGGGGTCGGTGGGGCCGAAGAGGGCCAGCACCGGGACCCCCAGGGCCGCGGCCAGGTGGGTGAGCCCGGAGTCGTTCCCTACGAAAAGGGCGGTTTCCGAAAGGGCCTCAAGGGCCGTCTCGATCTCCGGGCTTCTTATGAGGGGAAAGGCCTTGAAGGGCTCAGCCAGATCTCCCTCTGCCGGGCCGAGGATCACCCGCAGAGGAAGCCCCTTAAGAAGCCCTAAGGTTCTCTTTAGCTTTTCCGGGGGATAACACTTGGCTCTGCCCCCGGAACCCGGATGGAAAAGCACGTATTCTGGCTTCCGCTTGAAATGCGGTATCTGGAGGACCCTGGCGCGGGTTATGGCCGGGGGAGGACCGCCGGCCTCCTGCCATTGAAAGAGGGCCACGTGGATCCTTTCCGGAGGACGAGTCCTGAGTATCAAGATCTTGCTTCCCGGAAATTTGGCTGAAAGAGTCTCACGGAGGGCCAGACTTTGTCCGAAGAGGTAGACGGTTTCCGGGGGCTCGAAATCCCGGGGAAGGCCCCATTCCGTACTGAAGGTTCGGTAGACCAGACCGGCCGTTTCAAAAAGTCCACGAACCTCTGAACGGGCCAGGAGCACGGGGGTCTCGTCGCTGAAGGCCGCTATGGCCAGTCTTGAGAGCAGGAGATCCCCAAGAGCCCCCTCGTGCCAGAGGAGGATCTTCATCTTCCGGGCCGGCCCACGGTGGCCAGATAAATCACGGTTTCTTCCGTACCGTCCAGGCCGAAAAGGGCATTCATTTCCTCGTCGAAGAAGGCCCCGATGGGACAGGCCGCAAGTCCCAGGGCCTCGGCCGAAAGTAGGAGGTTCTGACAGATATGGGCTACATCCATGAAAAGGTAACGTATTCCACGGCTGCCATACTTGGACATGGTCCGTCGGGGCACCCCTGACCATACGAAGACCACGGCGGCGGTCTCGCAGAAGCTCTGTCCCAGGGCGGCTTCCTTGAGTTCGGCTCCGAAGTCCCCTTGGGCCAGCTCCTCAAGGGCCCATTCCCGGATCTCAAGATGGTAGAGACCGGACGGTAACCCTTCCACCCGATGGATGGCCAGATAGGTCTCCACCGGGTAAAGGGCTCCGGCCGAGGGGGCCGTGCGCAGGAGGTAACGGCCGGCCCGGGCGGTGACTCCCTGGGTGGCCCAGAGGAGAAGCACCAGCTCTTTCAGACTCAGGGCGGCGGGGCGATAGATCCTTTCGCTTCGGCGATGGAGGAGGGCCTCAAAGAGATCCGCTTGCGGAAGATCTGGGCGCGGAAGCTTAAGTCTGGGAGCCTCTGGATAACTCTTGAAATAAGCCGCGGGAGAAATCTCTTCCCTTTCTCTAAAAAGATCCTGTCTCGAGAGTTTGGTCCCTTCGAGAAAGGCGAAGCCCAGAGAGCGGGTGTAATCAGGCATTCTTTCTCCGTCTGCGTTTTCTTTTGCGGGGTTTCATCTCAATTTTAAGGAGTTTCCTTTCCTCCGGAAAGATGATTTCGGCCAGCTCCCGGAGCTCAGTGAAATAGCTCTTGCGGACGAGTTTTTTGGGAGGGCTTTTCCCCCGGAGGACGAAGTATCGGTAATAGAGGAGGGCCGAAAGAAGAACCACGGTCTCCTCGAAAAGTTCCTTGCAGAAGCGGTAAGAGCCCAGGATCTCAAGCAAGCGTCTTTCTACTTCCTGGGTTGGGCGCTCGGGTTTTTCCGGAGGGAGCAGAAAACCGTTGGCTAAGAGATAAGGGTAAAGGAAAAAGACCAGGGCTCCGGCCTGCGGAAATTTTTTGTGTTTTATCATGGTGTCGGCCTGGCGAAGTAGTCGGGAAAGAAAGGCTTTGGCCTGGGGGTGAGCCACCAGGGCCCGGTGATAGGCCGGAAAGATCTCCCGGAAAAGGCCGCTCTGAAACATAAGATCCAGCCAGGGCGCGGCCCAGCCTCCGGTGACGTCCTTGAGCCACTCGTCCCGCAACCTGATGGGGGAACAGAGCCGGATCTTTTCCCGATGCCGCAGGATACCTTCCCAGGTGCGGGGTTCGATCTCAAAACCGGCCCGGGCTGCATGCCGCACGGCCCGAAGCATCCGTACCGGATCCCGCATGAAGCGTACGTTGGGGTCTCCGATGACCCGGATGATACCGTTTCGCAGATCTTCGAGCCCGCCCACGTAGTCGATGATGGTGAAGTCCGCAATGTTGTAAAAAAGGGCGTTGATGGTGAGATCTCGCCGGAAAGCATCCTCCTGCGGGGTGCCGTAGACCTCCTGATCCTCTTCGAATTCTTCCGGCCCCCGGAAGGTTACCACCTCTACAATCTTTCCGCCCCGAAAATAGACATGGACCAGACGGAAACGGCGTCCGATGATGCGACTGGCCCTGAAGAGACGACGGATTTCCTCCGGTCGGGCATCGGTGCCTACGTCGAAATCCTTGGGCGTGAGCCCTAGAAGCAGGTCCCTTACGCTTCCACCTACGAGATAGGCCAGATAGCCGGCGTCGTGTAGCCGGTAGAGCACCTTAAGGGCTTCCCGGGCGATCATCCTCCGGGAAATAGGGTGTTCGGAACGGGGCACGATCCGGGGCTCTGGAGGAGCGTAACCGGGGAAGAGTTCCAGTTGTTTAGGCATTGGCAACTCGTTTTTTGGGCGGACGGAAGCTCCGGGGGTCGATACCGTATTTCCGGATCTTGTAGTTCAGTACTCTGAGCGTGGTTCCCAGAAGTTGGGCCGCCCGGCTCTGATTCCCTCCGGTTTCCTTAAGGGCCTCCACGATGAGCTCTCTTTCCACCTTTTCCACGGCTTCGGGCAGGGTGAGACGGGCCCGGGTGTCCGAGCTTTTGGCGGTCTGAAGGCTCGGCGGAAGATGGTAGCTCCGGATGACCTCCTCATCGCAGATGAGGACCGCCCTCTCGATGGCGTTTTCGAGCTCCCGCACGTTGCCAGGCCAGTGATACTGCATGAGAAGGTCGATGGCCGGCGAGGAAAGCCTCTTGATGTTTTTGCCGTAACGTTCACAGTATTTTTCCAGAAAATGTTCCGCTAGGGGTATGATGTCCGTGGGGCGTTCCCGTAGAGGCGGAATGTAGATGGGGAAGACCGAAAGCCGGTAGTAGAGGTCTTCCCGGAAAAGCCCTTTTTCCAACAATTCCTCCAAATTCCGGTTGGTGGCCGCGATGATACGCACGTCCACCTTTACGGGTTCGGTGCTTCCCAGCCGGTAGAACTCTTTTTCCTGTATGGCGTGGAGCAGCTTGGCCTGAATGGGCAGCGGCAGGTCGCCGATCTCGTCCAAAAAGAGGGTGCCTCCGTGAGCCTTTTCCATGAGACCGATCTTGCGGCTCTGGGCCCCGGTGAAAGCACCTTTTTCGTAACCGAAAAGTTCGCTCTCAAGCAGGGTTTCCGGGATGGCCGTGCAGGGGACGGATACGAACGGCCCATCGGCCCGGGGACTGTTGTAGTGGATGAGGCGGGCGATGAGGGTCTTGCCCGTGCCGGATTCCCCACGCAGGAGCACCGTGGCCGGACTTCCCGCCACCCGGTGAATCATCTCCAGGACCTCGTGCATCCGCGAGGAGGTGGCCACGAAGTTTTCGAGTTGATAGCGCCCTCGTAGTTCGTGTTTGAGGCGGAGGTTTTCCTCGAGCAACCGGGCCCGTTCCTCCTCCAGGGCCTGAAGCTTGGCTACGGTTTGGGCCAGAAGTCCGGCCACAATGATGAGGAACTGAAGGTTCTTGGCCAGCTCCACCGCATCGGCTGCCGGCCGATCCACCGAAAGCGTCCCCAGGACCTGTCCGCCGCTCTTGATGGGCACGCAGATGAATGAAAGGTTCTTTTTTTCCCGCTCGTTTCGACTCCGGGTACGGTTGAGGAAACGGGGATCTTCGCTTATCTGTGGCACGATGATGGGCTGACCAGTGGCCACCACTTCTCCGGTGATCCCCTCTCCCGGGCGGTAACGCCCCCGCCGGCGGGCCTCCTCCGAAAGTCCGTGGGCCACCTCGATCTGGATCTCCCCGGTGCGGGGATTGAAGA
>WFPH01000106.1 GCA_015487645.1 Thermosulfurimonas sp.
GTCCTTTCGGTGCTCGAGGGAATCAAGAGGGAGTTCGACTCCTCTCAGAAGGGGAACAAACGGGTCTCGCTGGCGGACCTCATTGTGCTTGCGGGCTGCGCCGCGGTGGAGGAAGCCGCCCGAAGGGCCGGGATGGAGATCACCGTGCCCTTCACCCCCGGAAGGGTGGATCTCCCCCAGGAGGACCTAGATGTAGAAAGCTGGAAATACATGGAGCCTCTGGCCGACGGCTTTCGGAACTACATAAGTCCCCGGGCGCCCCTTTCCCCGGAGGAGATGCTGGTGGATAAAGCCGATCTCCTTTCCTTGAGCGTTCCCGAGATGGTGGTCCTTCTCGGGGGCCTTCGGGTGCTTAAGACCAACTGGGACGGCTCTCTGCACGGGGTCTTTACCGAAAGGCCCGAAACTCTCACCAACGACTTTTTCGTGCATCTCCTTTCCATGGACCTTGAATGGCGGCCTGTGGACGAGACCCGCAGGCTCTTTGAGGACTACGACCGGCACACCGGAAAACTCCGTTTCACCGCCACCCGGGTGGACCTCCTTTGCGGACACCATTCCGAGCTCCGGGCCGTGGCCGAGGTATATGCCGCAGACGACGGCCGCGAAAAATTCGTGGCTGATTTCGTTTCCGCCTGGAACAAGGTCATGAACCTCGACCGCTTCGACCTGCGTTAAACTTTAGGGGCGGGGTTCTCCCCGCCCCTGCCCCGTAGTGAGTCTTCCAGAATGAAGGGTCTATACCTTTAATACTTCCAGGGTCTCTGAAGCCGCAGCTTCATTGAGTTTGCGGTCAAAGGAAACGAAGACCACTTTTCCCACCACATCCTTTAAAAGACTGGCTGAAGCCAGATGAATCCCATCAAAGCCCTTCAATCTGTATCGGAAAATCAAATCCGCGGCCAGATTTGCCACCTCTTGAGTCAGCCATACTCTGGTATAACCCTCCCAGTCTTCCTTAAAGGCCTTCCAGACTCTTCTCAGATCTTCCGCGCTTATCCTTTCCTCCTGGAAAATACGCCTTAAGGCCGAGGCCATTTCGGCATAAGCCACCCCACTCGAAGCTATCCTTTCGGCCCTTTTCGTCCATTCTAATACCCAATCCGAAAATTCTTCTTCCACATAAAGTTTTACCAGGGCAGAAGTGTCCAGATAAAGGGTCATCTTCTGTCCTCAATCACTATCTCCGAAAGGGTTTTCCCGGGCCCGGCTTTGATCCTCACCCCACCGGGCTTCCCGGTGCCCCATTCCACCATCCGTTTTCTTCTCATATCTTCCATCAACTTGATTTTTATCAGGGTCTGATACCCGATCCCTAATTCTTCAGCCTCTCTTTTTAAATGCTCTATCAGTTCTTCGGGTAAAAGCAAGGAGATACGCCGCGATTTAGCCACTTTTTCCTCCTTATGAGTGATTGGTATATCAATTTTACATATTATGAATTCAGGAAGCAAGAATCCCTCTGAGAGGGAAGCCTTCCGGAGTGGCTCCAGGGAATTGACCGCAGGCCGAAAACCTTTTACAAAAGAAACATGTATCGGCTGGGCTGGTTTTCCACCGGAAGGGACGAGGCCGCAAGGCTCCTCCTTAAGACCGTCCACGACCGTATCCGCGAGGGCTTCATCCCGGCTGAAATCGTCTATGTCTTCCTATCGCGTCGTCCCGGAGAAAGCCGGGAGTCGGATCTCTTCCTTGACCTCTGCCGAGAATTAGGCCTTAAGGTGGTCCACCTTTCAGCCCGGGAGTTTGAGCCCGAGCTTCGTAAGAAGGACCGTAAGACCTGGCGCACCTTTTATCACCGACGGGTACTGGAACTCCTTCCCGAGGAGGTGGATCTCGTGGTGCTTGCCGGCTACATGTGGGTGGTCTCCGAGGAGGCCTGCGAGGCCCTTCCCATGTTAAACCTCCATCCGGCCCTTCCCGGAGGCCCCAAGGGTACCTGGCAGGAGGTTATCTGGCAGCTCATCTCCGCCCGAGCCGCGGAGACCGGGGTCATGATGCACCGGGTCACCCCGGTGCTCGACGAGGGCCCGGCGGCCACCTTCTGCCGCTTTCCCATCCGGGGAGGGAGCTGGGATCCCCTCTGGAAGGAATGTGAAAGGAAACTTCTCACCCGGGGGCTTTCGGCCTTAAGGCGCGAGGAGGGCGAGGCCGAACCCCTCTTCCGGAGGATCCGGGAGGAGGGCGTGCGGCGGGAGCTTCCCCTTATCGTCTATACCCTTAAGTCCTTTGCCGAGGGGGAGATCCGCTGGGATAGCCCGGGCCTGCCTTTAGATCTTTCGGAACGTATCGAACGCCACCTTGCGACCGGAGCCTGGAGGTGATCCGGGGCCACGGAGGCGAGGTCTATCACCTGGCCCGGGAAATGGGCCTTCCCCCGGGGAAAATCCTTGACTTCAGCAGCAACGTAAGCCCCCTACCCCCTCCGGAGGGCCTCTACGAACTCCTTTCGCGGCACCTTTCGGAGATAGAACGTCTCCCCGAGGCCGATAGCTTCACCCTCCGCCGGGCCCTCGCCCGCCGCTTCGGTCTTCCCGAGGAGGCCTTCTTCCCCTCTTCCGGCACCACGGAATGGATCTTCGCCCTGCCTGAGGCCTTAAAGCCCCAAAGGGTCCTTATCCTGGGGCCCACCTACGCGGACTACGAAGACGCCGCAGGGCGAGCCGGAATCAAGGCGCATTACGTTTTTGCCCGAAAAGAAGATAATTTTCGGCCCCCGCTTGAGGAACTCGAGGATCTTATCTCTTCGGGTGATCTGGTCTTTCTCTGCAATCCCAACAACCCCACCGGGGCCTTTCTTAAAAGGGAGGCCCTTTACGGCCTCATCACCCGGCATCCGGGGGCGGTCTTTGTGGTGGACGAATCCTACCTTCCCTTTGTCGCAGAGGACACAGAAAGCCTCCTTTCCGCAAGGCCTTATCCGGAGAACCTGGTGGTGCTTTTTTCCTTCTCCAAGATCTATCGCGTCCCGGGGCTTCGCCTGGGTTTGGCCGCGGCAGAAGGCCCTCTTTCTGAGGTGCTCCGCAGCCGGGAGCTCCCCTGGGCTGTAAACCGTCTGGCCCAGGTGGCCGGCGAATTTCTGGTGGAACAGAAGGAACATGAGGCCCGGGTGCGGGCCTTTCTCAACGAGGAAAGGCCCCAGGTGAGGCGAAGACTTTCCGCCCTCGGCCTTTCCGTCTTCCCCTCCAAGACCAATTTCCTCCTGGCGGAACTCCCGGAGGGAATATCCGGAAAAGACCTACGCGATCGGCTCCTCACCGAAGCCCGGCTCCTCATCCGGGCCTGCGGAAACTTCCGGGGGCTTTCGGATAGATTCGTTCGGATCGCCCTACGAAGTCCGGAAGAAAACGAAAGGCTCCTTCAGGCCTTAGAGCAGGCGCTTAAGGATCCTTCCTGAGAAACTCGAGTACCTCGTCCGGGGCATGAGCCAGGAGGGCCTCCCGGTAAAGGCCCTTCTCCAGGCGATACTCTAGCTTGGAA
>WFPH01000107.1 GCA_015487645.1 Thermosulfurimonas sp.
TCACCAACCTGGATCCCATCCGCTACGGGCTGCTCTTTGAGAGATTTCTCAACGTGGAGAGGACCAGTCTTCCGGACATAGACGTGGATTTCTGTATGCAGCGCCGGGACGAAGTGATCGAATACGTGCGCCAGAAATACGGTGGAGAAGAATTCGTGGCCCAGATCGCTACTTTCGGACAGCTCAAGGCCCGGGCCGTGGTGCGGGATGTGGGCCGGGCCCTGGGTTTCAAGCCCAAGGAGATCGATCCCATCGCGAAGCTCATCCCCGAGGGCCCCAACGTGACCCTGGCCGAGGCCCTTGCGGCCGAGCCTCGCCTCAGGGAACTGGCCGAGAAAAACGAACGGGTGGGCCAACTCTTCGCCATCGCCAGAGCCCTCGAGGGGCTCCCCCGACATTCCTCCACCCATGCCGCCGGGGTGGTCATCGCCGACCGTCCCCTCACGGAGTATCTCCCGTTGATGAAAGGGGAAAAGGGCGAGATCATCACCCAGTTCGACATGAAGGCCGTGGAGAAGATCGGCCTCATAAAGTTCGATTTCCTGGGGCTCAAGACCCTCACCATCATAGATCACACCCTCAAGCTCATTCGGGAATACTACGGGAGAGAGATCGATCTCGACCAACTACCTCTTGACGACGAGAAGACCTTCGAGCTGCTTCGCCGAGGGGAGACCGACGGGGTCTTCCAGCTGGAATCTTCGGGCATGAAGGATCTTCTTCGTCGTCTCAGGCCCACGGATTTCAATGACCTTATTGCGGTGTTGGCTCTGTACCGTCCCGGTCCCCTTGAAAGCGGCATGGTGGAACAATACATCGAGGTCAAGCACGGTCGGCGCAAACCGGACTATCTCCATCCCAAGCTTGAGCCCATCCTTCGGGAGACCTACGGGGTGATCCTTTACCAGGAACAGGTGATGAAGATTGCGCAGGAGCTTGCGGGCTACAGTCTGGGCGAAGCCGACATCCTGCGCAAGGCTATGGGGAAGAAGATCCCGGAGGTCATGGCCGAACAGCGGGAGCGTTTCGTCTCCGGGGCGGTGGAGCGCGGTATTTCCAGGGAGCTTGCGGAACACATCTTTGACCTCATGGAGAAGTTTGCGGGCTACGGATTCAACAAGAGCCACTCGGCGGCCTACGCCCTGGTGGCCTATCAGACGGCCTATCTCAAGGCCCATTATCCCCTCTGCTACATGGCGGCCCTTCTTTCCTACGAAATGGGCAAGGCCGAGGAGGTCATGAAGTATGTGGCCGTCTGCCGTCGGATGGGTATCGAGGTGCTCCCGCCGGACGTGAACGCCAGCCGGGTGAGCTTTACGCTTGAGGGCGAGGGTATACGCTACGGTCTGGCGGCTATCAAAAACGTGGGCCTTGGGGCGGTGGAGGAGATCGTGGCCGAAAGGGAACGGGGTGGGCCGTTCCGTTCCTTTGAGGATTTCTGCCTCCGGGTGGATCCGGGCAAGGTGAACAAGCGGGTGCTTGAGGCCCTGATCAAGGCCGGGGCCTTCGACCGGCTGGAGCCCAACCGGGCTCTTCTTCTTCACAACCTTGAGGCCGTGATGGACTGGGCCCATCGGGAACGGGAGGCCCGCACCCGAGGACAATTTTCCATCTTTGACTTTGCCGGGAAAACCGGTCCCTCCTCTGGACCGACGCTTGAGGAGGTGCCGGACTGGGAACCGGAAGAAAGGCTTCTCAGGGAACGCGAGGCCCTGGGGTTTTATCTCACGGGACATCCCCTTTCGGTCTGGAAGGAATGGCTTTCCGCGGTCACGCCCTATACGGTCTCGAACCTCGCGGAGGCCCCGGAAGGCCAGAAGATCTATCTCGGAGCAGCCCTGGGGGCTATCAAGACCAAGAACACCCGCCGGGGAGAAAAGATGGCCTTCGTGCAGCTTGAGGATGGGGAATCCGTGGTGGAGGCCATCGTCTTTCCGGAGACCTACGCCCGCTCGGTAGAATTTCTGGAAGAAGGGCGCCTGGTTCTGGTTAGGGGCGTGGTGGAAAAAGAGGAAGGCGGTCCTCGTGTTCTGGTGGAGGACTTGCAGCTCCTCTCTCAGGCTCCGGAGAACCTCTCCGGGAAGGTGGTGCTGGCGCTGGCGGCCGAGGGACTTACCGTTCGGGATCTCGAGGCCCTCAAGGCCGTGCTTTCAGCCAGCCAAGGGTCCTGTGAGATCAACCTGGAACTGGTTTTCCGGGAAGGAACCGTTCGCGTGGACCTCAACGGGGCCTTCCGGATCGCCTTGAGGCCGGAGCTGGTGGCCGAGACCCGACGTTTCCTGGGGGATCGGCTTCTGGGCTTTCGGCTCGAGGCCTAGCGGGTGAATTCGGAAAGGTCGAGCGCCGAAAGGTCGGCCACCCGCAGGAAAAGGTCCGCAATCTCTTGAAGGAGCCCTAGGCGATTTTTCCGAATCTCCTGATCCTCGACCATGACGAAGACCTCATCGAAAAAGCGGTCAATGGGTCCCTTGAGGCGGGTGAAAAGCCCCAGGGCTTCCTCGTACCGACCTTCGGAAAGTAAGGGTTCGGCCTCTCCCTGGACCTCCAGGAAGGCTTCCCATAGGGCCTTCTCGGCCGGTTCCTTCAGATATTCTTCCTGCACCTGGTAACGCCCTTCGAGTTTTTTCACCATGTTCATCACGCGCTTGAAACCCACAGCCAGCGCCGCAAACTCCGGGCCCTCTCTCACGGCATGCAAAGCCGCAAGCCTCCGGCGGGCTTCCTCAGGATCGTCAGACCCCACCCGGAGCACGGCCCGCACCTCGTCCAGCGGGAAGCCCAAGGAGAGAAACTCTCCCTCGAGACGTCGCTCCATGAACTCCAGGATTTCCTCTAGGACTTCGGCCTGGGGTTTCTTGGAAAGGCCCTGCTTTTCGAGTACCCAGAGGGCAAAGGTGAAAAGTTCCTTGAGCGAAAGCGAAAGACCATGGTGGAGCACCGTCCGGAGGAAACCGTAGGCCGCCCGACGCAGGCCGTAAGGATCCGAGGCCCCGGAAGGCCTTTCCCCCACCGCGAAAAAGGCCGCCAGGGTGTCGGTCTTGTCCGCGAGAGATAGCACTACCCCTACCGGGCTTTCGGCCACCCGGTCGTCTGCTCCGCGGGGAAGATACTGTTCGAAGAGGGCCTCGGCCACCTCCGGGGCCTCCCCGTCTTTCAGGGCGTAAAGGCGGCCCATCTCTCCCTGGAGGGAGGGAAACTCTCCTACCACCTCACTCACGAGATCGGCCTTGGAGAGTTCGGCGGCCCGCAGGGCGAATTCTTTCTTTTCCGGGAACCAGAGGCCCGCGAGATACCCGGCCAGGGCCTTGAGTCTTTCGGTCTTTTCGGCGAGTGTTCCGAGGAGGGCATGGTAGACCACTCCGGAAAGCTCCCTGACCCTCTCGGCCAGAGGCACTTCCAGATCGCGGCGATAGTAGAATCTAGCATCCTCAAGGCGGGCCCGCAGGACCCGTTCGTGGCCGCGCCGGAGAACATCCGGGTCTCGTGGGCGGTTGTTGTTCACGGAAACAAAGGCCGGAAGCAGACGCCCCTCCCCATCCCTCACCGCGAAATAACGCTGATGCTCCCGCATGGCCGTTATGATGAGGGGTTCTGGAAGTTCCAGATACTCCTCGGGGAACCTTCCGGGAAGAGCAAAGGGGAACTCCACCAGATGGGCGTTTTCGGAAAGG
>WFPH01000108.1 GCA_015487645.1 Thermosulfurimonas sp.
TGTCTTGGGGGTCTTCTGGCGGCGGACCACCAAAGAGGGCGCGATTGCGGGTATGCTTTCGGGTATCATCTTCACCGCGGGATACATCATCTACTTCAAGTTCATCAATCCCGCGGCCAATAACCCGGCCCACTGGTGGTTCGGTATCTCCCCCGAAGGTATCGGCATGATCGGTATGATCATCAACTTTGTAGTGACCACGGTAATCTCCATCCTCACCAAAGAGCCTCCTAAAGAAGTCCAGGAGATGGTCCTCAACCTTCGCTATCCCAAAGAGATGTAATCTTCCAGGATAGTGGTAAGATCTACGGGGAGGGTCTTTAGACCCTCCCCTTTTATTTGCAAGCCATGCACTTCGAAGAAGCTCTTACCTGGTTAAACCAACACCAGTTTCACGGGATCAAACCGGGGCTCGAGCGGATCTCGACCCTGCTCGCGGCTCTAAATCATCCGGAAAAGAACTATCCCTGTGTGCATCTAGCCGGCACCAACGGCAAAGGTTCCACGGCCGCCATCCTAGCTACGGTCCTTTCCGCCCACGGCCTCCGGACCGGTCTTTACACCTCGCCCCACCTGGTCTCGGTCACCGAACGTTTCCGCATTAACGGGCAGGAGATCCCCCCGGAGCGACTGGCTGAAGTCCTTACCCGGCTGCGCCGCAAGGTCGAGGCCCTTGGCCTTCCGATCACCTATTTTGAAATCACCACCGCCGCGGCCTTTCTCTATTTTGCAGAAGAAAAGGTAGATGTGGCCGTCATCGAATGCGGTCTCGGCGGACGGCTCGACGCCACTAATGTGTGTCGACCCGTGGTCTCGGTAATTACCTCCGTGGCCCGGGATCACACCGCCTATCTGGGGCGGACCTTATGGCAAATTGCCTTCGAGAAAGCCGGTATCATCAAGAGCGAGGTTCCGGTAGTGGTGGGCAAACTCCCTCCGGAAGCCCGCAGGGTGATCCTGGCCAAAGCCCAGAATGTGCGAAGCCCTCTTTACCTGTGGCATCGGGATTTTCAGATCCGAAGGGCCCCCGAAGGGTTCCGCTACCGCGGCCTCCGGCATGTCCTGAAGGACCTGGACTTCTCCCTTGAAGGCGAATTTCAGAAATACAATCTAGGCACGGCCCTGGCCACCCTGGAGGTCCTGGAGAGTCAAGGCTTTCCCTTCGAAGAGGCCGTGGTACGCAAAGCCCTTAAAGCAGTCGCCTGGCCCGGACGTTTCGAATACCTTTCCCTGGGCCCTGGTCTCATCCTCGACGGAGCCCATAACGAGGAAGGAGTGGCTGCCCTCTTGCGGTCTCTGGATCTGAAGGGGGTCCGGAAATACACCCTTATTTTTGGAGCCACCAATGAGGGAGGAGAAAAACCCTATCTCCGTATGTTAAGGAAACTAGCCCCTCGGGCGCAGGCTATCTTCCTTTGCGAGCCTCCGGGGCCCAGAAATCCCGTAAGCCTGGAGGAATGGCGAAGAACCCTCTCGCCTGAAGGCTGGCCCAGCGTGTCTTTCTCCCGGACACCTCAGGAAGCCCTATCCAAGGCCCTTTCTCTGGGTTTGCCCGTGGTGGTGACGGGATCGCTTTACCTCGTAGGAGCCTTACGGAAACTCGTTCAACAAGACTCTCGGTAAAGGAACCGAAAAGTGGACTTCAAAAAAGAGGGGGGCCTGGCCCCCCTCTTTTACCCCAGCTTTATCCCAGCACGTAGGCTTCTTCTCCGTGTTCGGCGATGTCCAGGCCGGTAACCTCCATCTCTTCATCCACCCTGAGACCCACGACAATGTCCACCACCTTGGCCAGGATGAAGGTGGCTACCAGAGTATAGAGCACGGTAGCTCCCACTCCGATGACCTGAGCGGAAAACCTCACCTGGGTCGAAAGGAGCCCGGCGCACAGGGTGCCCAGGATTCCTCCGACTCCGTGGATGCCTACCACATCCAGAGCGTCGTCGTAACCGAGACGGTTTTTGGCCAGAACCGCAGTGTAACATATAATACCGGCCAGGGCTCCTATGAGAACCGCCGCTTGGGTCCCCACGAAACCCGCAGCCGGTGTAATGGTGGCCAGTCCGGCGATAGCTCCACTGCAGGCCCCGAGGGTGGTAGGCTTACCCTGATTGAGCTTCTCCACCACCACCCAGGCCAGCATGGCGGTGGCTGCCGCCACGTGGGTGTTGATGAAGGCCTGAATCGCAGTGTTGTTCACCGCCAGCGCGCTCCCGGCATTGAACCCGAACCACCCGAACCAGAGAAGTCCGGTCCCGATAACCGTAAGGGGGAGATTATGAGGGATAAATGGTTCCCGCCGGACGCCTTTCCTGGGCCCCACCATAAGGGCCATTACCAGGGCCGCCACACCGCAGCTGGCGTGCACCACCAGTCCTCCGGCAAAATCGAGCACCCCCAGTTTCGAAAGCCAGCCCCCACCCCAGATCCAGTGACAGAGCGGGTTGTAAACCACCAGTGCCCAGAGGAGGCTAAAAAGGACAAAAGCCCCAAAACGGGTCCTTTCGGCAAAGGCCCCGGTGATGAGGGCCGGAGTGATGATCGCGAACATGGCCTGATAAATCATGAAGACCAGAGCCGGCACCGTGGAAGCGTAGTTCGGGCTGGGCTCAAAGGTCACTCCTTTTAAGGCCAGATGCTTGAGGCTCCCAATGATCCCATGCACATCCGGACCGAAGGAGAGGCTATAGCCCACATAGATCCACTCCAGTGTGACGAGAGAAATCATGATAAGACTCTGGATAATGACCGAAAGGACATTCTTGCGTCTGACAAGTCCCCCGTAAAAGACCGCTAGAGCCGGCGTCATTAAAAGGACTAAAGCCGCCGAAACCAGGAGAAACAGGGTATCGCCTTTGTCCACCATGCGGAACACCTCCCCGTTTTTCCAGAACTTCTAACAAGATCGATGCCATCCTTTTTCTCCTCTCCGGGGAGGCGTTCCGCTTATCTAAGGCTTGCCTTTCAAAGGCCAAGCCATTTTCCGAATCTTATTTTTCACATTTTTGTTTTCTGCTCGATCTAAAGTCCACCACTTCTCCCCCCGCATATTCTTATGTTTTAAGCCTTAAAGGACTTTTACTATTTTGTTATAAGCTGTAGCCGGTTTCACGATGCTGGGTAAGATCAAGCCCCTGGATCTCGTCTTCTCTTTCCACCCTGAGACCCACGAGGACATCCACCAGCTTGAGGAGCACCCAAGAGAGCAGGAAACAGAACAGGGCACCAGCCGCGGCCCCGACCAACTGCACTCCGAACTGCCGCAGGTTCCCGAAGATGAGCCCATCGGCACCCGCGGCATTGATGGCCTTGGAAGCGAAGATTCCAGTGGCCAGGGCCCCCCAGAAACCACCCACTCCGTGCACCCCCACTACATCGAGAGCGTCGTCATAGCCGAGACGGTTTTTGGCCAGAACCGCTCCATAACAAACCACTCCAGCCAGGGCCCCTATAATCACCGAAGCCCAGAGCGGCACGAACCCGGCCGCCGGCGTAATGGCCACCAGTCCGGCCACCGCCCCGGAGGCCGCTCCCAGGGTGGTTGGGGCCCCCTGAAAGATCCATTCCGCAACCATCCAGGTAAGGGCCGCAAGCCCTGCAGCCATGTGCGTATTCATAAAAGCCTGTACCGCTACGCCGTCTGCCGCAAGGGCGCTTCCGGCATTGAACCCGAACCACCCGAACCAGAGCAACCCGGCCCCGAGGAGAGTAAGGGGCAGATTGTGAGGGTGGATGGGCTCACGCCGATAACCGATGCGCGGACCGATGACCAAAGCGGCAGCCAGAGCGGAGGCCCCGGAGGCGATGTGGATCACCGTACCCCCGGCAAAGTCCAGCGCTCCCATCTTACCCAACCAGCCACCACCCCACACCCAGTGACACAGAGGAACATACACTAGAGTAAACCATAAACCTACAAAAATGAGATAAGCCGAAAAACGCATCCTCTCCGCGAAGGCCCCGGTGATGAGGGCCGGGGTGATGACCGCGAACATGAGCTGAAAGGCCGCAAAGAGGAGATGGGGAATATTTTCGGCCGCCGGGGCCGGCCCCAATCCCACCCCCCTAAAGAAGAGATACGAAAAATCTCCGATAACCGAGCCATGATCCGGACCGAAGGCCAGACTGTAGCCGTAAACAAACCAGAGAAGACTTATCAGACCCAGACAGATGAAGACTTGGAGAGAAATGGAGAGTACATTCTTGGCCCGCACCAGGCCCCCATAAAAGAGGGCCAGCCCCGGAGTCATCAACATCACCAGGGCCGTAGACACCAACATCCATACCACATCCGCACCCTTCATACTTACCTCCCATTCCAGTTTTGTCATTTAAAGGATGCAATAACCATACCAAAATGAAAAATTTAATCTCGATGCCACTTTCAGGCCCGAACCAATGGGAAATTGATAATCGATAATTACAAAACTGTTATTTATTTCTAAACGATATTACAATATTGATTGGAAGGTTGGGGACCAAAGAAAAGGGGGATAAATTAAAGGATAGTGTGAAGCTCTATCCTCATCCCGAGGGAAGGCCGCGGCTCCTTTTTGCCGATCCCGCGGGGCGAATCTATGATCATCCGGAACTTTACGCCCTGGGGCTTTCGGGCTACGACCTGGTGCTTCCCGAAGCCGAAGAGTTTATTCCCCTTCCCGAGGGGTCGGCCCTCTACGTGCTTCCCGACCGACATCCTGTGGGGCTTGATCCCCGCACGGAGACCCCGGTGGCCCTTTATGAAAACCCTTTCCGCCCCGGGGAGCCGGCCTTCGCGGTGGCAGCCTTCCTGGCCCCGGCCCACACCCAGCTCTACCTTGCCCCGTATGAGCCAGCTCGTGAAGACCTTTCTCCGCTCCCCCTGTATTCCTATGCCTGTGTGGGCTGGTGGCAGGGCCGATTCTGGGCCACGGCCTTCCGTTCGGACTGGGACATAAGACAGGAAGCCCGCCTCTTCGATCCTGAACGCCTCGAAGCCGCAGCCGCCAGGAAACTCGCGCAATACCCCCGCAACCGCCTGGTCCGACACCTGGTGGAAAACTGCGTCCAGCGTTATCAGTGCCCGGCCGCCCGGAACTTCGTCTTGGGACGCTTCGAGGCCCCAATACCCGTCTCCCCGAGCTGCAATGCTCGCTGTTTGGGCTGTCTTTCCGAACAACCCGCAACCGGGCCCCACGTCGCCCAAGATAGGATCACCTTTGTTCCCACCCCGGAAGAAATCGCAGAGGCCATGGGACCCCACTTGAAGCGTCCCGGGCCGGTCATGGTCTCCTTCGGGCAGGGGTGCGAAGGCGACCCCCTACTACAGGCCAAAGTCATAGAGAAAGCCATTGTTTTGATACGCAAGGTCACCTCCAGGGGGACGATCAACCTCAACACCAACGGAAGCCTCCCGGAAGCCCTCGAGCGCCTAGCTCGGGCGGGCCTTGACAGCGTGCGTATCAGCTTGGCCAGCGCCCGTGAGTACTACCATCGGGCTTACTTCCGGTCCAAGGGCTGGGGACTGGAAGAGGTGCGTGAAAGTATCCGGAGGATGAAAAGATATCGAAGGTTCGTTTCCCTCAATTATTTCATCTTTCCGGGTTTTACCGACGAAAGGGAGGAACTGGAGGCCTTAAGTGAGATCCTGGCCCTAGGAGTGGACTTTCTCCAGCTCCGCAACTTCGCCATTGAGCCCCTCTGGTTCCTCGAAAAAATTGGGTATCGGCCGGGAGAAAGCCTGGGACTTCGCACCTTCCTTAAGGAATTAAGGAAGCGTTTCCCCGGACTGCGTTTCGGCTACTTCAATCCTTACTTACGTTGAAAAACAACGCCAAACGCGATTCTAGCAAGGTGGTCTTGGTTTTTATTTTGAGTGGAGTTCCCTAGAGCGCAGCCTGAATCACCCCCTTTATTGCGTATCATAAGGTTTTCCGCCATTTGTCCCCGGACCGTCCCCAGGAAGGATGAGCGGTTTCTGGAAGCCTTGATAATCAAGGGAAAGATGGTGCCGAGGGCGGGACTCGAACCCGCACGGGGGTATCCCCACTGGATCCTGAATCCAGCGCGTCTACCAATTCCGCCACCTCGGCTCACCTAAAGGAGTAAAACGGAAAACCCGGACTGTCAATCCTAGGGGAGGGAATTGCCAAATGGTCTGCAAAAATTTAAGCTAAGGACATAATCCGAGACCTGGCGAAGGGCTCGGGATTCTCAAGGAGAAAAAAATGGCGGAAGTAGAGCGGGTTCGCAAGACGCGAGAGACTTCGGTCCGGGTAAGGCTGGCCCTAGAAGGCCGGCCGGGTGAGATCCGGACGGGAGTGGGGTTCCTGGATCATATGCTGGAACTTCTGGCTTACCATGGGGGCTTCGGTCTTTCCGTCCAGGCGGAAGGGGATCTGCATGTAGATGCCCATCACACGGTGGAGGACATAGGGATTACTCTGGGCGAAGCCCTAGCCGAAGTCCTGGGAGAGAGGAAAGGGCTGGCCCGGTACGGGGAGGCCACCATTCCCATGGAAGAGGCCCTGGCCCAGGTGGTGGTGGACCTGGCCCGGCGGCCTTTCTTCCGTTTTGAAGGGCGTTTTTCCACCGAGAGGGTAGGGCTCTTCGATCTGGAGCTGATCCCGGAGTTCCTCAAGGCTCTGGCCATGAACGCCGGGTTCACTCTCCATGTAAGGCTAATTTACGGGGAAAATGCCCACCACATGGCGGAGGCCATTTTCAAGGCCCTGGCCTATGCCCTGCGAAGGGCGCTCGCCCAGGTGGAAGAAGGCCCTCGATCCACCAAAGGGCTCCTGTAAGCCGGCGGAGGAGGAGATGAAAAAGAGGCTCTGGATACTGGTTTTACTCTTATGGGTGGCGGGTTGTGCGCAAAAGTCGGGAGAAGGCACCGTTTACCCCCGTCCGAAAAGCATTGCCGTCCTGCCTTTTGAGGCTGCTTGCCCCGGGGGTGAGACTGGTTATTTCTCCTGTCCGGTGAGGGAGCTGATCGCGGGGGAAATCGCCCCCCAGGCCCCTCAGGTGATGGACGAACTTCTCCGCGCCATACTTTCCGGACGCCCTGGTTTCCGTCTGGTATCTCGGGGGGAGTTTGAGGGCCTCTGGGAGAGGGCTCTGGCAGAGGTGCATAACCCCACCCCGGCGGAGATAGTGAAGGCCCTCGGCCAGGAACTCGGAACCGAAGCCATTCTTTACGGTAAGATCTTCCGTTTTCGGGAGAGAAAGGGCCGGGGATATGCGGTGGAAAGCCCGGCCTCGGTCGCCTTTGCCCTGGTTCTCTTTGAGACCCGAAGCGGTCGTATTCTCTGGAAAGGCTGGTTCGACGAAACCCAGGCGCCCCTCAATCAGAATCTTCTCAAGATCAGGCTTTACGGAGGGGTACGCTGGCTTACGGCCAAGGAACTGGCTCGCAAGGGGCTTGAGAAGATCCTGAAGGATTTTCCCTTTCCCGAAGGGACCTAACCGGGAGGTTGATCATGCTGGTCATTCCCGCCATAGACTTGAAGGACGGTCGCTGTGTCCGTCTCTATCAGGGAGATTATGCCAGGGAGACCGTTTACGGAGAGGACCCGGTGGCTCAGATCCGGACCTTCGAGGCCCATGGGGCTTCCAAGATCCACATCGTGGATCTCTCCGGGGCCAAAGAAGGCCGGCCCGTGCATTTTGAACTCATTGTAAAGATGGCTGGAGCCGTAAAGGTCCCGGTGGAGGTGGGCGGCGGTATCCGAGATCTTTCGACCGTGGAACGCTATCTCGCTTCCGGAGTGGCCCAGGTGATTCTGGGCACGGTGGCCTGCCGGAATCCCGAACTGGTTAAGGAGGCAGCCCGCCGGTTTCCCGGACGTATCCTGGTGAGTCTGGATGTGCGGGGCGAGCGGGTGGCGGTTTCGGGATGGACCGAGGCCGAAGACCTCCATTATCTGGATCTGGCCCGAAGGCTTGAAGACGCCGGGATAGCCGGGCTCATCTTCACCGAAATAGAACGGGACGGAACCGGGCAGGGCGTCTACACCGAGAGACTGGAAAGGTTGCTTGAGACCGTGGATCTTCCGGTGGTGCTGGCTGGAGGCGTTTCCACTCTGGAAGATATTCGAAGACTGAAGCCCCTGGAGGGGAAGGGGCTGGCCGGGGTCATCGTGGGACGAGCCCTTTATGAGGGCACGCTCAAACTCACCGAGGCCCTAGAGGTGGCGGCTTAGGATATGGAGCGGGAAAATGAAGTGGCCGGTAGGGTGGCAGAGGTCGTTCAGCACGGCCGGCCTCTTCCGGCTTTCGTCCTGGGAACCAAGGGCAAACGTCTGCGAGTCCTTCTGCCCTCGGGGAAGGAGGAGACCGTTTCCTCCGGGCAGACCCTGATCCTTTCTCGGCACCGTTTCCGGGATCTTTCCCGTAACGAGGCCCTCAAGTTGCTTTCCGAGGTGGAGAACCGTCGTGAGACCCTCCGGAAAGAGATAGAACTTCCCACCCTATGGGAACTGGTGGTGGAGGAAGCCCAGGCCTTCGAGCCTTACGAGCTGGCCGAGATCTATTTCGGCCCGGAGAGCGGCGATGACGAGGCCGCGGCGCTGGTAAGGGCCGTTCTCGAGGACAAGACCTACTTCCGCCTGCGGGACGGAAAAATAACGGTCCACAGCCGGGAAGAGGTGGAGCGTTTGCAACTGGCCCGTAGACGTGAGGAGGAAAGACTCCGGCGCCTGAGTCTGGGGGAGGTCTTCTTCGGGAAACTGCTTCAGGGGGAACTGACCGAAGAAGTTCCGGAGGACCTGCGGGAGTATTTCCTTTCGGCTCTCAAGGACTATTGTCTTTTCGGAGATCAGGCTCCGAAGGCCAGGGAAATCAAGGAGATCCTTACCCGAATCAAGGCCACCGGTCCGGAGACACCTTTCAGGCTTCTGGTGAAGGCCGGGGTCTTCCGGGAAGACGAGAACCTGGAGATCCTGCGTTTTCGCATACCGGTAGCCTTTCCGGAGGAGGTCCTGGCCGAGGCCGAAGACCTGGCCGAGAAGGCTCGCCCCAGGGAGGACCTCTCCTCTCTCGAAACTTTTACCATCGATGCCGAAGAGACCCGGGACTTCGATGACGCCCTTCATTTTGAAGAACTTGAGGACGGTTTTTTGGTGGGAGTGCATATTACGGATGTGGCCTCGGTGGTGTCCCCGGATTCGGCCACTTTCAAGGAAGCTCTGCGGCGGGGACTCACCCTTTATCTCCCGGAAGGTCCCATTCCCATGTTGCCTCCTAGTCTTTCGGAAGACAAACTCAGCCTCCGAGCCGGAGAGATCCGGCCGGCGGTCTCTTTCCTGCTGGAGTTCTCTCCAGAAGGCGAATTGCGGGCTTATCGGATAGTCCTGAGCCGCATTCGGGTTTCTCGTCGGCTCACCTATGAAGAAGTGGACGCCTTCCTCGAGCGTGGCGACCCTTTCTGGAACAGGCTTTACGCTCTGGCCAGGGCCTTTTCCGAAAGGCGTCGGCAGGCGGGAGCCTTTGCGATCACCCTGCCGGAGATCGTCCTCCGGGTGGAAGAAGACGGGCAGATTCGATGCGAGCGCCTGGAGTTCACTCCGGCCCGGACTCTGGTGGCGGAATTTATGATCGCGGCTAATTTCGCGGCCGCCCAGTTTCTCAGAGAAAGGAATATCCCGGCCCTTTACCGGTTCCAGAAAGAGCCTCTTGAAAGGATTCTCGGTGAGGGGGAGGAAGAGGATCTGGTCAAGGCCTTCCAGCAACTGCGCTATCTCGTGCGGGGGGAGCTGGGGCTTTCTCCCGAATTCCATCACGGTCTGGGGCTTCCGGCTTACACCACGGTGACCTCTCCCATTCGACGGCTCATGGATCTCATCGTGCAGCATCAGCTCACGGCTCATCTAGCCGGGGAACCCCTACCCTTTGATGAGGGAAAACTGCGGGAGTTTCTTTTACGGATAGAGGAGGTGCAGGCCGCGGCGTCTCAGGTACGCTCCCGCACCCACCGTTACTGGCTCCTCAAGTATTTGAAGCTCCATTTTCAGAACCGCACCGTGCCGGCCCTGGTGCTCGAGGCCGGGGAACGCCGGGCCCGGGTGCTTTTGCCAGATTTCATGCTTCCGGTGGAGATGTCTCTCCCACCGGGGCGCCGGTTCAAGACGGGGGAGGAGATACGGGTCAAGATCCTGCGGGTGAATCCTCGCCTGGATGTGATACGGGTGGCCCCGGCTTAGTTTTTCAGGCTCTCGGGATCGATCTCTACCCGGTCTCCCCCAGAGCGTTTGGCCCGGTACATGGCTTCATCCGCCCTCCGAACCAGATCGTCCGCGCTTCGGCGCACATCTTCTCGGGGAATGAGCTTGGCAATGCCGATGGAAAGGGTGGTGGGGGAAAATCCGGCCTTGCGAAAGGAATTGAGGATGCGTTCGGCCACCTTCCGGGCCCCTTCGATATCCGTGTGGGGGAGAAGGACTACGAATTCGTCTCCTCCGTAGCGAAAAGGTTGATCTACCTTTTCCCGGGTGCAGCCACAGAGGATCTCCGCCAGAGTTTTTAAAAGCACATCCCCGTCCTGATGTCCCCGAGTATCGTTATAGAGTTTAAAATGGTCCACATCAATCATAAAAAGACAGAGAGGGTAGCCCTGTCTCAGGGCCCGATGGGTCTCCTCGATCAGCCTTTCTTCGAAGTAACGACGGTTGAAGATGTCGGTCAGGGCGTCCCGGATAGAAAGGGCCCGGAGTTCTTCCTTAAGTTTCCACTCCCGTAGCAGTCGCGCCAGACGGGCTTCGAATTCCTCGAGTGAAAAAGGTTTCTGGATAAGATCGTCGGCTCCGGCGGCCACTACGTCCACATAGCCGTAGTCCCGGGCGTAGCCGGTCATGGCCAAAATCATGGTCTCGGGTTCCTTTTCCTTGATCCTGCGGATGAGAGAGAGGCCGTCGAGACCGGGCATTACCAGGTCCGTGACCAGGATCTCGAAAGGCCCCTTTTTCTCGAAGATCCTGAGGGCTTCCTGGCCGTCGCTGGCCTCTTCTGCGGCGAGCCCCAAGGTGGTGAGGTATTCCCTCAGCAGGAAGCGAACGTCCGCCTCATCGTCTGCAAGGAGGAACCTTGGCTTGCGGGGCACCTTTTTCAGAAGGTTCTTTAACATCTTTGGCTCCCAGATAGTCTTTCAAAATTTCGCCGTGATCGAAGGCCAGTTCATCCCAGGGGATCTCGTGGGGAGGAAATACTCTGGCCTCGGCGGCATCATCTCCTCCTTTGGGGTGGCCCTTGGCGCGGGCCAAGTAAACGGTAGTGATGGTGTGGAAACGCGGATCCCGATCCGGACGGGAGTAAGTGTAAAACTGGCAGAGGAGCTTCACCTCAAGACCGGTTTCTTCGCGGGCCTCCCGGCGAGCGGCCTCTTCCAGGCTTTCTCCGTAATCCACAAACCCCCCCGGAAGAGCCCACCCGTAAGGGGGATTTCGGCGCCGGATGAGAACAATCCCTTTTTCGGTTTCAATGATGAGATCCACGGTAGGGAAGGGGTTACGGTAGCGACTTACTGCCTTTCCACAATGGGGACAGGTGAGATGCTCTTTCATTCTGGCAAATATTTACAGGTCAATTTTACCATAAAATCATGGATTTTTCCGTTGCTGGCCACTACGTGTTTCTTGAAGGGGTGATAGGGTTCGCCGAGGTAATCGGTCACCCGACCGCCGGCTTCTTCCACCAGGAGCACCCCGGCGGCGGTATCCCAAGGCTTGAGTAGCGCCTCCCAGAAACCGTCGAAGCGCCCGCAGGCCACATAAGCCAGGTCCAGGGAGGCCGCCCCGGCCCTACGGATGCCCTGCACCCGCACCAGGAACTCCCGGAAGGCCGAGACCACGGGTTCCGGTCGATCATGGATGTTGTAGGGGAATCCGGTGGCCAGAAGAGCCTTCTCCGGGGTGGAGGTCTCCGAGACCCGTATGGGCTGACCGTTCAAGGTGGCCCCCCGACCGCGAGCGGCGGTGAACATTTCATCGGTTACCGGATGATAGATGGCCCCTACAAGCACCCGCTCGTCTTCCATAAGGGCCACCGAAACCCCAAACCAGGGAAAGCCGTGGGCGTAGTTGGTAGTGCCGTCTAGGGGATCCACCAGCCAGTAAAGCCCTCTGGGTTCCGTCCGGGCGATTTCCTCCCCGAGGACCGGGATCTCGGGGGTTTTTTCCCGCAGACTTTCCAGGATGAGTCTTTCGGCTACCGGATCGGCTTCGGTAACCAGATCGATCTTGCCCTTGTGGGTTACCTGATGGGGCTTGAAGAGGTGATCCCGAAGGAACTCGCCAGCCCTGCGAGCGGCTTCTTCCGCCACTTTTCGAAGGCCGTCGAGATCCATAAGAAAACGCCCCCTATAGGTTCGATTTGGGCCGGCAATATAACCAGGATTGGGAGCTTTTCAAGGGGGCCCGCCTCCGGCGGGCCTTTCGGACTAGCCTCAGCAGGGAAACTCGTTCAGGATATAACCGTGGTTCTCAAGGGTCTCCCGCAGGTCAAGACGTTTCTCTTCTTCAAGGCTGTAGTAGGCTCGCACGAAAGCTGCGGTTGAGCGTTTAGGGCCGCAGGCGGCCTCAAAGAGTTCTCGTTGTTTTTCCTTTGGAAGCCGGGCCTGGGCCAGGATTTTTCGTAATTCGCCCTTGACACATAGTTTCTGAAAGAGCTTGCTTGAGCCCCATTTTTGGCTGCCCACCATGATCCAGGGTCGCTGGGGAGTGTCGGGTGGGATAACCGGCTCCGTAACATCCAGGAGGTAGATAGCCTTGGGCGCACAAGCAGCCAGAATCATGAAACCGGCTAAAATTATGAGAATCTTTTTCATGGGGATACCTCCTAACAACCATAGTCATTTAGGCTGTAGCCGTGTCTTTCAAAAGTCCTTTTCAGGCGATTGCGGGTCTCATCCGGGAGGTGGTAGTAGATCTCAAGAAATCTTTCCGCGGAGGCCTGAGGGCCGCAGGCCGCCTGGAACAACTCCTCGGAGGCCTTTTGGGGAACCCTGGCCTCGGCAAGGATTGCCCGCAGTTCTTTATCCTCGCAAAGCCGCTTCTCGAGCTTGGCCGACCCCGCTCCTTTGGCCCCGATGATGAGCCAGGGACGGTCGGGCCCGCCATAGGGGTTGTCCCGGTTTTCGTAAAGGTAAACCCCTCTTCCTCCGCAGCTTACCAGCCAGACCATGAGGGAAAGCCCCAAAAGAAACTTTTTCATGCTGAACCTCCTTCTCTGAAGGGTATTAAGGTCTCAAGGACCCTGGTTACGGTTTCAAGTGGCTGACCATCTTTTTTTAACCGGGCAAGAAGGATGGCCCCTTCGAGAGCCGCGATGAGAAAGAGGGCCAGGGCTTCGGGGTTGAGCTCGCGGCAGAGGCAACCTCTGTCCTGGGCCTGAGCCAAAACCTCTTTGAGGTTCTCCTTCCAGTCCTCGAAGATTTCCTCAATGAAGTCCCGAATGGGGCTCTCCCGGTTGGCTACCTCGATAGCCGTGTTTCCGAAAAGACATCCCGTGCGGAACCCTTCTTCGGCCAACTTCTGATAAACCATTTCGAAAAAACGTCTCAGGGAGCGCCGGGGTGGTCCCTCGGAGAAGGCCTCAAACAGGAATTGTTTAAAGGCTTCCCGGGCCTTCCGGAGAGCTTCAAGCGCTAGGGTTTCCTTGCTCGGAAAATGGAAGTAAAGAGCCCCCTTGCTTACGCCCGCCGCTTGTTCAATGTCCGCAATGCTGGTCTCCGAGATCCCCTTTTCTTGAAAAAGCTTCAGCGCTTCTTCCAGGATCCGGGATCGGGTCTCCTCGCCCCTCATTTCCTTCGCCTCCAAACCGACCGTTCGGTTTCTTTTAGGATAGCTTAATAATTTAGAGAGATCAAGGGGGAAAATTCAGGAGATAATCCCGATTAAAATTTTATAGAGACCTCTGAAACCTCTGAAAAAGTCCACCCTCCCCCTGTGGGGGAGGATTTGGGAGGGAGAAATTTAAGGGTTTTCTTCCCCTCCCGGAGGGAGGGGAATGTTATTCAAAGGTCTTTTTATAAGTTCCCCTTGAGGATCTTTTTGGCCCGAGAGAAGACCTTGATGGCGCAGTACTCTCCGCACATGGTGCAGGCCTTACTCTTGGAGGCCCCGCCTTCCATGCGATAGCGCCGAGCCTTCTCCGGATCCAGGGAGAGGCGGATCTGAGCCTCCCAGTCCAGGGCCGCTCGGGCCCTGGCCATGGCCAGATCCTTGTCCCAGGCCCCGGGTATGCCCTTCACGAGGTCGGCCACGTGAGCCGCGATCTTGGAGGCCACGACCCCTTCCTTTACGTCCTCCACCGTAGGGAGCCGCAGGTGTTCGGCCGGGGTCACGTAGCAAAGGAAGTCGGCCCCCGCGGCCGCGGCTAGCGCCCCTCCGATGGCCCCCACGATGTGGTCGTAACCTGGGGCAATATCCGTGGGCAGAGGTCCCAATACATAGAAGGGGGCTCCATGGCAGAGACGCTTTTCCAGCTTCACGTTGGCCTCAATTTGATCAAGCGGCACGTGCCCCGGGCCTTCGATCATCACCTGTACCCCGGCCTCCCAGGCCCGCTGGGTGAGCTCTCCCAGGATGATGAGTTCCTGGATCTGGGGGCCGTCCGTGGCATCAGCCAGACACCCGGGACGGATTCCGTCCCCCAGAGAGAGGGTCACCTCGTATTCCCGGGCGATCTCAAGCAGCCGGTCAAAGTGTTCGTAAAGGGGGTTCTCCCGACGGTTATAGATCATCCACTCCACAATGAAAGAGCCTCCGCGGGAGACCACCCCCAGGATCCTCTCCCTGTTTTCCAAGCGTTCGAGGACTTCCCGGGTGATCCCACAGTGCACCGTCATGAAATCCACGCCGTCTTCGGCGTGGCGCTCGATGGCCGAAAAGATCTCGTCCACCGTCATCTCCACGATGGACTTGTGCCTGACTTCCACGGCTTCTACCGCCGCCTGATAAATGGGGACCGTGCCCAGCGGCACCGGACAGTTTTCCCGGATAATCCGCCGGACCTCATCGATGGGCCCACCCGTGGAAAGATCCATGATGGTATCGGCCCCGGCCGCAAGGGCTACCCGTAGTTTTTCCAGTTCCTTCTCCGGATCCGGAGCGTCTCTTGAGGTGCCTAAATTGGCGTTGATCTTGGTCCGAAGGCCCGCTCCTATGGCACAGGGTTTCTCAAGCCGCGCCTTCCGGTTCCAGGGTATAACCACCTGCCCCGAGGCCAACCCCTCGGCCAGCTTCTCGGGCTCTACGCCTTCAAGTTCGGCCGTCTGCCTGATCTCCTCCGGGATTTCTCCTCGCTGAACTCTTTCTTTAAGGGTCATGCCGTCGACCTCGTTCTCTTTTTCACAAAGATAAGAAGTTATCCATTTTTAGACTTTATAAGGTTTTGTACAAATTACAAGAAGGAGACCTCTGAAAAAAGTCCACCCCCTGTAGAGGAGGGTTTAGGAGGGGGGAACCCTCCCCTATCCCCTCCCGAAGGGAGGGGGATGTTATTCAGAGGGGTCTCAAGAAGGTCCTGAGGGTTGAGAGGTGTTCGGGTTCTTTGTGAAAGATAGAGCAAGCTAGGGGGTTTCCAGGATCACGGCGTCGCGGCCGTCTACTTCTTTGAGGAGGACGTTTACATGCTCTTCCGGGCGGGTGGGGACACGGAAGCCTACATAGTTGGGTTCGATGGGCAGTTCGCGGTGCCCGCGGTCTACCAGCACGGCCAGTTCTACCCGCTTAGGGCGACCGAAGTCCATAAGGGCGTCGAGGGCCGCTCTCACCGTGCGCCCGGTGTAGATGACGTCGTCCACCAGTATGACATTGAGATCATCCAGAGAGCCGGGAATCTCGGTAGCTTTGACCTCGGGGTGGAAAGAGATACGGCTCCAGTCATCCCGATAGAGGCTGATGTCGAGCGTGCCTACCGGGACCTTGAGGCCCTCTTTTTCCAGGATCATCTTCTGAAGTCTGCGGGCCAGGGGGACCCCGCCGGTCCGAATCCCGATCAGGATAAGATCCGTGGCACCCCCGTAGCGTTCTAGGACCTCATGGGTCAGGCGCCAAAGGGTACGCTCGATCTCCCTTTCGCCGGCTAGAATCCTTTCCCCCATAAAGTTAATAAAAACACAGGCGGAGACTTACGCAAGAGGCGCAGTTGACTTTGAAAACCCTTGCGGTTTTATTTGGTAGGCACACTTAAGGAGGCCCAAAATGAAGTTGAAACGCACGCATCTCTGTGGAAGCCTGCGGACCAAGCATCTGGGAGAAGAAGTTACCCTTTCAGGCTGGGTCCTGCGACGGAGGGATCACGGTGGGGTGATCTTTATCGATCTTCGGGACCGCTCCGGGATCGTTCAGGTAGTCTTCGAACCCACCACGGCCCCGGAGGCTCACGAACTAGCCCACCGGCTCAAGCCTGAATACGTCCTGGCGGTGAAGGGGAGGGTGCGACGTCGGCCTGAGGGTATGGAAAACCCCAAGATCCCCACCGGAGAGATCGAGGTAGAGGCCCACGCCCTCGAGATCCTCAACACCTCGAAGACGCCACCTTTCCCTCTGGATGAAGAGGTTCAGGTTTCGGAGGCCCTCAGGCTCCGCTATCGTTATCTAGACCTCCGCCGGCCTGGAGGGCTTGAGCCTTTCATCCTCCGGCACAAAGTGGCCCAGGCCGCCCGGGAGTTCCTGAACCGGAAAGGCTTCCTGGAGATCGAGACCCCCTTCCTTACCAAGAGCACTCCCGAAGGGGCCCGGGATTACCTCGTGCCCTCAAGACTCTATCCCGGCAAGTTCTATGCCCTTCCCCAGTCTCCTCAGCTTTTCAAGCAAATCCTTATGGTGGCCGGGGTGGAACGCTATTACCAGATCGTACGCTGTTTTCGGGACGAGGATCTCAGGGCCGACCGTCAGCCGGAATTCACGCAGCTTGACCTCGAGATGTCCTTTGTGGACGAAGAGGACGTGATGAGCCTGGTGGAAGGACTGGTAGGACATCTTTTTAAGGAGGCCCTAGGGGTAGAACTCGAACGTCCTTTTCCTCGACTTTCCTATGAGGAGGCCTTGGCCCGTTTCGGGACCGATCGGCCTGATCTGCGCTTTGGGATGGAGCTGGCGGAGGTCTCCGAGATCTTCCGGGGAACCTCCTTCAAGGTCTTTGCGCAGGTCTTGGAGAAGGGCGGAATTATCAAAGGCCTCTGTGCCCCTTCGGATTTTTCCCGTAAAGAGCTCGATGAACTTACGGCCTTCGTGGGAGAATACGGGGCCAAAGGGCTGGCCTGGATCAAGGTCCGGGAGGAGGGATTCCAGTCTCCCATTGTGAAATTCTTTTCAGAGGAAACCCTGGCTAAACTCCGGGAGATCTTTCGGCCCGAACCCGGCTCTACCCTCTTTTTCGTGGCCGATGCCCCGGAAGTGGTGAACGAGGCCCTGGCCGAGCTCCGCCGGGAGCTGGCCCGGCGACTGGGGCTCATTCCAGAGGGGCTTTTCCGATTCTGTTGGATCGTGGATTTCCCTCTGGTAGAATGGGACGAGGAGGAGGGGCGTTTCGTAGCTGTGCACCATCCCTTTACCTCGCCCAAAGAAGAGGATCTGGAGCTGCTGGAAGAGGCTCCCGAGAGGGTCCGCTCGCGGGCTTACGACCTGGTGCTTAACGGGGTGGAGATCGGCGGGGGAAGCATTCGTATCCATCGTAAGGAAGTACAGGAGCGGGTCTTCCGGCTCCTCAAGATCTCCGAGGAAGAGGCCCGGGAGAAGTTCGGGTTCCTGCTTGAGGCTCTGGAGTATGGCGCCCCTCCGCATGGGGGCCTGGCGTTGGGGTTTGACCGGCTGGTCATGCTCATGGCCGGACGGCATAGTATCCGCGAGGTCATCGCCTTTCCCAAGACTCAGCGGGCCCAGTGCCTGCTCACCGGAGCCCCGGCTCCAGTGACCATGGAACAACTCCTTGAACTTCACCTTCTTCCGGGGTGGGAGAAGGAATAAGTGGCCCGTTTTATTGTAGTCGCGAACCGCCTGCCGGTGACCCTCAAGAGGGAGGGGGAGGGGTTCACCCTTAAGCCCAGCGTGGGG
>WFPH01000109.1 GCA_015487645.1 Thermosulfurimonas sp.
AGATGTGTATAAGAGACAGAGACGGCCTTTTCCGGAGATCGTGTCAGGGCCGATTGGGTGACGCTTATTTCGCTGGGCATTCTGGTCTATTTTTTTATTCTGCGCGAGGGGAATCTGGATCTCCGGGACTGGCTTTTCTTTTTCATTTACCTTGGCGCTCTCGGGCTTACCAGTTTACTGGCGCTCAAACTTTCGCAACTTCGTTCGGAACTGGCCCAACGGGAAGACATCCAGCAGTATCTGCTTTCCTCCCTTTCGGCAGGGCTCATTTTTTTAGACCCGGATTTGAATATCCTTTCCTGGAATCCCCGGGCTAAAGAGATTTTAGGCCCTTTAAAACGAGGCGAAAGTCTGTCCCAGATCCTTTCCCACGAGATCACCCCCTCTTCCAATCGAGGGGAACTCTCCATGGGGGAGAAGATTCTGGGTTACTCCCTATTCCCTTTGAGGAAGGGGGAAAGAATTTTAGGCTGGGGTTTTTTATTCCAAGATATTACCGAGGCCAAGAAGAGGGAGGAGCGGCTTCAGGAGGCTCAGAGGCTGGCCTATCTGGGAAGTATGGCCGCCGGCCTCATCCACGAAATAAAGAACCCTCTGGCCACTATCAGCGGGGGTATAGAGTTTCTCAGGGAGAACTTGGGCTCGATTGAGGATTTTGCACCTATCTTGAAGGTCATTTCTCGAGAGAGCGAACGGCTGAATCGTCTGGTAAACAACTTTCTGTTCTTCGCGCGTCCGGAAAGAGGGGAAAAAGAGGCCTTTGAACTCACCACCCTTTTTGAAGAAATATTGCGGGCCGATCCGGACCTGTTCTCCCAGGTTGAGATTAGATTGAAGGTTCCCCAAAAAATGATCCGGGCCAATAAGGAACAGTGGCGTCAGGTGCTTGAGAATCTTCTTCGCAATGCGGCAGAAGCCTCTCTGGAAGGCTCAAAGAAACTGGTAGAGGTGGAGGGGACGCTTGGGGATGATT
Source organism: Thermosulfurimonas sp. (assembly GCA_015487645.1). Lineage (GTDB taxonomy): Bacteria > Desulfobacterota > Thermodesulfobacteria > Thermodesulfobacteriales > Thermodesulfobacteriaceae > Thermosulfurimonas_A. The sequence continues at coordinate 974 of WFPH01000109.1, forward strand.
TCTATCTCTTCCGCATAAAAGACTACGGCCCCGGGATCAAGCCGGAGGTCAGACCCCGGATATTTGAGCCCTTTTTTACCACTAAACCCAGGGGCACAGGGCTCGGGCTTGCGGTGGTCTATAGAATTGTGGAAAATCTTAAGGGAGACCTTAAGGTAATCTCGAGGGAAGGGGAGGGGACAGTCTTTGAGGTCAGAATTCCTCGTGAGGATTAAGGATGCTTGAGAGCGGCTTTGAAGATCTGGCTGAAAGCCTTTCTTTAGAAGTAAAAAGGGAGATCGCGGAAAGGTACTTTACCCACCGCAAGATAATCGAGGAGGAGATTGAGGAATATTTTAAGACCCTTAAGGAGTTTGAGAAGGAAGAAGAGAAGATTTTAAGGGAAATTTTGCGCTTGATATTCATTTTGAAAGACGAAGATCTGATAGAAAGATTTGGAGAAATTACCGGAAAAAACATTAAGACTTACTATGATGAATATATGTTGTCTTCGTCTTACATTCGAAAGAGACTGTTCAGGGAACTCAAAAGCCGTGGTTTGACTTCGAAGGGTAAATTTCTGAGGCTCTTCGAGAGCACCTACAAGAGGCTGCTGGAAAAGCTTCCGAAATACCAGAAACAATTGCGGAGTCTGAAGGTTTGGGCCAGGAGGCTTAACGAAGACATTGAGGAATTTCATAGAGAATACGACTTGGGAAGTATCTTTTCCTTTTTCAGGGCCCTTGGAGAGTCTCGACCTTCGGAATTGGCCGGGCCTGTCCCGGAAGATCAGATCCGGGAGAGTTTGGAGGATCGATTGCGTTTCCGGCGTGTACCTTCACCGGAGAGCAAATTTGTGGACCTTGAAGGGTTGCCCCCTTGGAGGAAGGTAAGCGGCGATCTTTTGAGGCTGGCCAAAGAAGCTTATCGTCGTCACACCGGAGAGGCGAAGAAACTCCTTGAGGACCTCTCTTCTTAGGAAAGTTAAAAAGACTATCGAACGTTACGGTCTCTTTGTTCCGGGGGATCGGATTTTGGTGGCGGTCTCCGGGGGAGTGGATTCCATGGTGCTTTTGGAAGTCCTCTGTTTATTGCGGCAGGAATACGATCTAAAACTCTGGGTGGCCCATTATGACCACCGCTTACGAAAGAACTCTCTGAGGGATGCCCTTTTTGTCTATCGGAAGGCCAGGGAGAGAGGCCTGCCTTTTGTTTATGGGGTGAGCGCCGTCCGAGAGTATGCCCGGCGCGAGGGTTTAAGTCTGGAGATGGCCGGTCGAGAATTACGCTATCGCTTTTTCGAAAGACTTTATCAAAGTCTGGATCTTCAGAAGATCGCCCTGGCACACCAGGCCGATGACCTGGCCGAGGAGGTCCTTCTCAAGTTTTTGAGGGGAGCTGGGAGAAGGGGGCTGGCCGGTATCCCGGTGAAACGGGAGGCCCATATCGTAAGGCCGCTTCTTCTGGTAAGCCGGGAGGAGATTTTGGCTTTTGCCAGGGCCAGAGGTCTTGACTGGATAGAAGACGAGACCAATCGGGATATCCGCTTCTTACGCAATCGGGTGCGACATCTCCTTTTGCCCTTCCTCGAAAAACATTTCCATCCGCAAGTGAAGGAGAACCTCAAACGCACGGCCCTCATCCTAGCCGAAGAAGAGGAACTCATAGAGGATCTGGCGCGGAAGGCTTATCAGAGAGCCCGGACAAAGGACGAAATAGTTGGTCTGGCCGTACCGATCCTTCGGGAGCTGCCGGTAGCTCTCAGACGGAGGGTCTTCTGGGTGGCCCTAAGAGAAGCGGGAGTGCCTCTCCTCCGCCTCCGCCAGAGTCACCTTGAGGCCTTAAACCAGATCCTCACCGGCAAGGCCCGCGGACCAGTACCTTTGCCCGGGGGGTTTCAGGCTGTTAGAGCCCCAGGGCTAATCAAGATAACTCCCCGGATTCGGCAGGAAGTGGGGCCTTTTGCTTTGAAAATCGAGGCCCCAGGAGAATATAAACTTCCGGGCCCTTGGATACTAAAGGTGGAGATCTCAAAGCAGTGCCCCGGGGAAGGCCTGAGACTCAAAAAAGTATTCCCCCTGATCATTCGTAATCGCCGGCCAGGCGATCGGATATATTGGCCGGCGGTAGGGCACAAGAAACTCAAAAAATTCTTGTGGGAGAAAGGCCTGGAGCCGTCCGAAAGAGATCTTCTACCGTTGGTCGAATTTCAAGGCCACATTGTGGCCATCCCCAACTATTACGTGCATCCGCTATATCGTCCAGCCCCAGAGGAGGAAGCTCTTTGTCTGATCTTCCGAAAACTTGCTTAATTTTGGAAAATCTATAAAATAGAAAAACAGATTTCGTTTAGAAGGAGCCGGGGCTGAAAGGCATTTTGCAGAGTCTGGGTCTGGCCAGTTTAATCTTTCTGGCGCTTCTCTTTGGGTTCCACTTTTTTCTATCAGACCATCCGGGTATTGGCTACAATACCTTCCTTGAAGAGGTTCGAAGCGGTCGGATCAAAGAGGTTTTTATAAAAGGTCCCCAGATAGAGGCTTGGACTTCTGGAGGACGCAGATACAGGGTTTATGCCTCCAAGACTCCTGAGCTTATTTCCTTTCTGAAACGTCCTCTCAAAATTTACGTGGAAGAGCCAGGGAGATTGATTCCGGGTTGGGTTTTGCCCCTGGCCGAGTTAGGTGTAGTCTTTTTGATGATTTGGGTTTTAAGTTTCTGGACGGCCTCTTCCCCTTCGCAGTTTTTTTCTTTTGTCCGTAGTCGAGCGCGTTTGGTTCGGCCAGAAGAGGTCAGGGTTCGCTTACGGGATGTGGTTGGGGTTGAGGAGGCCAAGGAAGAACTCTGGGAAGTGGTGGAATTTCTGAAAGATCCTCAGAAGTTCGCCCGCCTCGGGGGCAGGATACCCAAAGGCATTCTCCTCGTGGGGCATCCCGAGACCGGAAAGACTCTCCTGGCTAAAGCCATCGCCGGAGAGGCTTTTAGGATTAGGCGTGATTTTTCGGACATCCGAGCCCCTAGTGAAAAAACAGCTCGTGAAATCGACGAGGAGATAGAAAATATTATTCGCAAATGTTACGAAAATGATCGAGAATTGCTCTCAAAGCGTATAAAATATCTTCATATTCTCGCGGAAACGTTGCTTGAAGTGGAAACTATTGACGGTGACCCTTTAAAAAGACTCCTTTCAGATTTGAGGCCGCTTAAAAATGTTAAGTTCTCTTAAGATTAGGGGGAAGGTTTTTTACTGGGGAACTCGAACTTATCTTATGGGCATTCTAAATGTGACTCCAGATTCTTTTTCCGATGGGGGCCAGTACTATCATCAGGAGGCCGCCCTGAGGCAGGCGGAGAAGCTGATCGAAGCCGGGGCTGATATCCTGGATATAGGCGGAGAATCCACCCGCCCTTTCGCTCAACCGGTGCCAGAGGATGAGGAGCTGCGCCGGGTGATCCCGGTGATCGAGGCCGTGAGGGAAAGATTTCCGGAAATGCCCATTTCGGTTGACACCTACAAGGCCCGGGTGGCCGAGGAGGCTTTGTCGGCGGGAGCGGACATCATAAATGATGTTAGCGCCCTCCGGTTCGATGCCCGTATGGCAGAAGTTGTGCGGCGCTGGCGGCCTCCGGTGGTCCTCATGCACATGAAAGGCACCCCTCAGACCATGCAGATTGATCCTCGTTATGAGGATCTTTTAGGGGAAATCAAGGAATTTTTACGTGAAAGGGCCGAAACCGTTCGTTCCCTGGGGGTACCTCCGGAGAAAATTATTCTGGATCCCGGTATAGGTTTCGGTAAACGATTTGAACACAATCTCGCTCTTCTCAGAGAGGTCTCGACTTTTAAAGAACTGGGCTATCCTTTGCTATACGGTCCCTCTCGGAAGGCCTTTTTGGGGGAGATTCTGGGCAAAGAGGCCCGGGAAAGGGATATCGGTACGGTAGCGGTGGCCGTTTTTTTGGCCCTGGCGGGGGTGGATATCATTCGAGTCCACAATGTAGCCTGGTGTCGCGAGGCTTTAAAGGTTATAGAGCGGCTTAAAGATTGACCATGACTTTCTGGCCTCCCTGGAAATTTCTGCGGTGGCAAGACCTCCTCGACATCCTTATTGTAGCCTATCTCTTTTACCGTCTTCTGCTCCTTATACGCGGGACCAGGGCGGTCCAGATGGTGGCCGGTCTGGCGGTGATCGTGGTCATGTATTTCGTGGCCGATCAACTCAATCTTTTGACTCTCCATTGGCTGCTGGGGACCTTTATGTCCTCCATTTTTTTGGTGGTGGTTATCATCTTTCAAGAGGATATTCGGCGGGCCCTTATCCATATGGGGCGCTCGCCTTTCATTAAAGTTCAGACCGAGTATTCCCAGGTGATCGAGGAGGTAGTCAAGGCTGTAGGATTCCTTTCCGAAAAGAAGATCGGAGCCCTGATCGTCTTTGAGAGAGAGACCGGACTAAACGAGTTCGTGGAATCCGGAACCCCCCTTGAAGCTCGGATTAGTCGCGATCTCTTGATAAGTCTCTTTCACCCTTCTTCTCCTCTTCATGATGGGGCGGTGATCATTCGAGAGAATCGGGTCGTGGCCGCCGGGGTTATCCTGCCTTTGTCCACCAATCCCATGATCGGTCGGGGTTTAGGAACTAGACACCGGGCGGCTATCGGTATTACGGAAGTGAGCGATGCTGTTTCGGTGGTGGTTTCCGAGGAAACCGGAGCTATTTCGCTGGCTGTGGGAGGGAAAATAACTCGCGAAATCTCGCCGGCTACTCTGAGACGCATGCTTTCCGAGCTTTTGGGTTTTCATTCTGTGGAACCCTGGTGGCGGAGGAAGATCTTTAAATGAGGCTAAAAAGATACGAGGATTTTTTCCTCAAGATCCTCGCGCTCTTCTTTGCAACTCTCCTCTGGTTTTTTGTGGCTCTTCAGGAAAAAGTCGCCCGGGAGATTCCAGCCAGGATCATTTATAAAAACTTGCCTCCAAGAACCATTCTTCTCAGGAGTGAACCTTCTTTCGTAAGAGTAAAAGTGGTGGGACCGCGCAGTCTTTTAAGGAGTCTTCCGGATCGCCCCCTTCTTATCCCCCTGGATCTTTCCCATCTGGGGCCCGGTCTTCATCAGGTAAAAATTCCGTTGAATATTATCCGTCTGCCTTCCGGCCTTAAGGCTCAGGAAATTCACCCTCCCAGGGTAGAGATCTTTCTGGATCGGGTGGTCGAAAGATGGATGAAGGTTACTCCCGAATTAAAGGGCCGGCCCTTCGAGGGCTATTTGGTAGAGAAGGTTAAGATCAGACCCCCGAGTGTAAAGGTGAAGGGGGCCCGGCAAGTCTTGGGTAGGTTAAAGGCCATCTCTACACTTCCTATAGATCTTTCCGAAAAGAAGGTCTCTTTTGAGACCACGGTCTTTCTTAATATTCCGGAAGGAGTTATTGATATAAAACCCAATAAGGTTTGGGTAAAGGTTAAAATTAGGAGGGCGTCCCCGTGAAGCTCTTCGGTACGGATGGTATACGCGGCGAAGCCAATCAGTATCCTATGACCCCGGAAGTGGCTCTTCGGGTGGGACTTGCGGTAGGGTATATCTTCCGGGATCAGGGCCGCCATCGGCGGATCATCATAGGCAAAGACACCCGGCTTTCGGGGTACATGCTGGAAATGGCTCTGGCTTCGGGGGTGCTTTCCATGGGGGCGGAGGCCTGGCTGGTTGGCCCTCTGCCCACCCCGGCTATCGCCTTTCTTACCCGTGATCTTCGGGCTGAGGCCGGGGTGATGATCTCGGCCTCTCACAATCCTTTCTATGACAACGGGATCAAGATCTTTGGTTCGGATGGCTTCAAGCTTTCTGATGATCTCGAGACCCGGATCGAAACCCTCCTAGAGGATCCCTCCCTGGATGAGGTCCGGGCTCGAGGGGAGGCTATCGGTCGGGCCCACCGGATAGAGGATGCCCGCGGCCGATATATGGTTTATCTCAAACGGGCTTTTCCAGAGAATCTCGATCTTGAAGGTCTCAAGGTGGTGGTGGATTGTGCTCACGGAGCTACCTATCGAGTGGCCCCGGAGCTTTTGGAGGAGCTTGGAGCTACGGTGATCAGGATAGGTTGTGAGCCCAACGGGTTGAATATAAATCGCGGGTGCGGAGCCCTTTATCCCCAAGCTCTCCAGCAAAAAGTCCTCGAAGAAGGAGCGGATCTGGGGCTGGCCTTTGACGGTGATGGAGACCGGTTGGTTCTGGTGGATGAAAAGGGACGGGTGCTGGATGGAGACTATGTTCTGGCTTGCCTGGCTACTCACCTTAAGAAAGAAGGTGAACTTTGGGGAGACACGGTAGTGGCTACCGTGATGAGCAATCTTGGGCTCGAACGTTTTCTGGCCTCCGAGGGTATCCGTCTGGTAAGGACTCCGGTGGGGGATCGGTACGTGGTAGAGGAGATGCGCCAAGGAGGGTATCGGCTGGGCGGAGAACAGTCCGGGCATATCGTTTTTCTGGATCAAGCCACCACCGGAGACGGAGTGCTTACGGCTCTAAAAGTGTTAGCGGTTTTGAGAAAAGAGGAAAGACCGGCCTCCGAAGTCCTCGCTCTCTTTGAGAAGGTTCCCCAGGTGCTGAAGAATGTGGCTGTGAAGGAGAAACGTCCTCTTTCGGAGATAGAAGGACTTTCGGACCGCCTCCGAAAGGCCGAGGAAAAGCTAGGAGAACGGGGAAGGATCCTGGTAAGGGCCTCCGGAACAGAACCTAAGTATCGGGTGATGGTGGAAGGTGAGGATCGGGAACTCATAGAGACCTTGGCGGAAGAGATAGCCCAGTACATTCAAAGGCTCTTAGGATGAAAATTTTGCCCAAGGTCCTCTGGTGGCTTGCGGGAATATTGTTGCTGGCCGGTGTGCTTTCAGGAGGGTTCCGGTTTGTCTTTTCCCGGGCGGCTAATCTCTGTCTTTCCTGTATGGGACTACAGTGAAAAAAAGGAACTTCATTCAATTTCTGGTAGCCGTTTGGGCCAACTCCTACTTTGGGTTTCTTATTAGAGGGGGCATCTATACCGGAAAGCTCAAAAATTTATGTTTTCCGGGGCTAAATTGTTATTCTTGCCCTTTAGCTCTCATGGCCTGTCCCCTGGGCATTCTCCAGCATGTAATGGCTACCTTGCGGGCTTTGCCGGTGGTGGCGGTGAAAGGGGCCCTGTACCTTCTGGGGAGTCTCCTTTTTTACGGTCTTCTTCTGGGACGCTTTGTATGTGGCTGGATCTGCCCTTTTGGATTTTTGCAGGAGATGCTTTACCGGATACCTCTCCCCAAAATCGGACTTCCAAGGCGGGCGCGCCTCTTGAAATGGGGACTATTTCTCGGGTTGGTTTTGGCCCTGCCTTTTATTTTTAAAGGGGAAACCGGTTACGGAGAGGTCTGGTTTTGCCGCACTTTCTGTCCTGCGGGCACTTTGGAGGCCGGGCTTCCCAATCTAGTTTTGGAGCCCCAGCTTCGAAGTCTTATCGGGCTGCTTTTTTATTGGAAAGTCTTGCTTCTGGCTGGGATCCTTCTGGGATCGATCCTGTACCTCCGTCTTTTTTGTAAACTTTTTTGTCCCCTAGGTTTGATCTATGGCTTCTTTAACCGTTTAGGTCTATTCCGTTTGCGCTGGCAGGAAAAAAACTGCATTTTTTGCGGACTTTGCGAAAAGATGTGTCCTATGGAACTAGAAATACCTAAAGAATTAAATTCTTTGGAGTGTATTCGTTGTTTAAATTGTTTAAATGCCTGTCCTACCAAGTCTATCGAGCTTAAAGGCTCGTTTCGGCTTGAAACTCGACTTGACCGGTTGCCTTTTTCTGTTGCAGAAAGAAGACATGCGACCCGACGGGAGAGCCTTCGACGAAATTCGTCCGGTTAAGATCCTTCCGGATTTTCTCAAATATGCTGAGGGGTCTTGTCTTTTTGAACTCGGAGATACGAAAGTGTTATGTGCGGTCTCAGTGGAAGAAAAGGTGCCATCTTTTTTGAAAGATACCGGGTGTGGATGGATTACGGCGGAGTATGCTCTTCTCCCCCGGGCCACCGAAACCCGTTCTCCGCGGGAGGTCTTCGGGCGCAAGGGGCGCTCTCAGGAGATCCAGCGTCTCATCGGAAGGAGTCTCCGGGCGGTGGTGGATCTTCAGGCGCTGGGGGAAAGAACCCTCTGGGTGGATTGCGACGTTCTTCAGGCCGACGGAGGCACCCGTACGGCTGCTATCACCGGGGCTTTTGTAGCTCTGAAACTGGCTGTAAAGCGGCTTTTGGAAAAGGGGCTCATCGCGCGTGATCCTGTGAGAAACTATCTGGCAGCCATTAGCTGTGGCGTGCTGAATGGCCAGGTTCTGGTGGATCTGTCTTTTGAGGAGGATGCGGTGGCGGAAGTGGACGCCAATTTTGTGATGGCCGACAATGGGGAGTGGATAGAAATCCAAGCTACCGGGGAGAAGGGACCTTTTCCATGGGAACGGCTTGAAGAGATGAAAAACCTGGCGGCTGACGCCATTCAAAAACTAATTTCTCTTCAAAGAGAGGTCTTATCATGAGAAGGAAAACTTTGGTTCTGGCTACGGGAAACGAGGGCAAGATTCGAGAACTGACCGCACTTTTGAAGGACCTGCCTCTCAAGATTCTCACTATCAAAGATTTTCCAGAGATAGAGCCCCCGGAGGAAGTAGGAGAGACCTTTTTTGACAACGCCTTTCTCAAGGCCAGACACTGGGCTTTGGCCACGGGGCATCTGGCCCTGGCCGATGATTCCGGCATAGAAGTGGACGCTCTTGGAGGGGCTCCGGGGGTTCATTCCGCCCGCTATGCCGGGCCGGGGGCTAGCGACGAGGACAATATCCGCAAGCTTCTTGAAGAGATGAAAAATGTTCCTTGGGAAAATCGCACAGCTCGTTTCCGGTGCGTGATAATCGTTTACCATCCTTCGGGCCGCTGGCTTAAGGCTGAAGGGGTCTGGGAAGGGCTGATCGCCAATTCTCCGCGAGGAAAGGAAGGTTTCGGTTACGACCCTATCTTCTTGCCCATGGAATTCGATTTTAAAAAGACGGCCGCGGAACTTTCTCCCGAGGTCAAGAATCGTTTTAGCCATCGGGGCCGTGCCCTGGCCGCTCTTCGCGAAATGCTTCCCGAATTTCTGAAAGGCCTTTAAAATATTTCAGGGAACGGGGCGTAGCGCAGCCTGGCAGCGCACCTGCCTTGGGAGCAGGGGGTCGGCGGTTCAAATCCGCCCGCCCCGACCATCAAATTTCCGGCTTTTCTATGATAAACTTCTCCCTGAGAGCAACCGATAAATAGAGTAGTAGCCGGGTTAAGGAGGTCTTATGGATCTAGGCACAGTTGTCGGCCTGGTCTTGGGGATAGTGCTCCTGATGGGTTCCATTCTAGTAGGTGGGCAGCTGGGGATCTTTATCAATATTCCCTCGGTCTTAATTGTGGTAGGGGGAACCATCGCGGCTACTTTTATACGCTTTTCCCTCAATGAGGTCCTGGGTTCGGTGAACGTGGCCATGAAGGCTTTCTTTTACAAGCTCAAGCCTCCGGAGGAGACCATCAAGGAGATCGTCACTCTGGCCAACATTGCCCGGCGAGAAGGGCTTCTCAAGCTTGAAAAACAGCCCATTGAGGATCCTTTTCTTAAAAAAGCTATCATGTTCTGCGTGGACGGTCACGAGGCCGATTTTATAGAAGAGGTTCTCTCCAAAGAGGTCCAGCTCACCACTCAACGGCACGAGGTGGGTATCAATATGTTCAAGGCTATGGGGGATGCCGCTCCGGCCTTTGGAATGATCGGAACCCTCATTGGTCTGGTGCAGATGCTCAGCTCCATGGAGGATCCTAAGTCCATCGGTCCAGCTATGGCCGTGGCCCTTCTTACCACCCTTTACGGCGCCGTGATGGCCAACCTGGTTTTCCTCCCCATCGCTGACAAGCTCTCTCACCGCTCCGAAGAAGAACAGCTTACCAAGAAACTCATTATTGAGGGGGTTTTGGGTATTCAGAAGGGCTTGAACCCTAGGGTTCTGGAGGAGGTTCTCCAGACCTTCCTTCCGCCCAAGAAACGGAAGGCCCCCGGATCCGAGGAGTAAGAATGGCGGCGGAAGAAGAAAAGTGTAAATGTGAAGCCGGAGCTCCGAAATGGATGACCACCTTTTCGGACCTGATGAGTCTTCTCATGTGTTTTTTTGTGCTTTTGCTTTCTTTTTCGGAAATGGATGTGGCCAAGTTCAAGGAAGTGGCCGGGTCATTGCGGGAGGCCTTTGGGGTGCAGAGGGAGGAGGTGGTCTTTCAGATCCCCAAGGGATTGGACATTGTTTCCCGGGAGTTCGAGGCTCGTTTTACCGTGGAGGAATTACTCGAGAGGCTAAAGTCTGCGGTCAAGCTGGAACTGATCAAAGGGCAGATCCAGATCGAAAGCCTTGAAGACCGGGTAGTACTTCGGCTCAACAATCGCCTGGTTTTTCCTCCGGGAAGTGCCGAGCTCACCCCGGAGGCCAAACATATCCTGGATAGCCTGGGCGAGGTCTTCAAGCTTTTCGATGGAGAGATAGTGGTCGCCGGACACACCGACGATACTCCCCCCCGTGGAAAACGTTATCGTTCAAACTGGGAGCTCTCTGCAGCCCGGGCCACTGCGGTGGTGGAATACCTTCTCAAGAAAGGTTATGTGCTACCGGAGCAGGTTTCGGCGGTGGGCTACGGGCCTTCGCGGCCTCTCTATCCCAACGATACCCCCGAACATCGCGCCGCTAACCGGCGGGTTGAAATCATTCTTTTACAAAAGAAGACTCCGCTTTTAAAATATCGGGAGACCTTTTCCGGGCAGACCGAACAGGAAATCATCCCTAGGGGGCCATAGATGAAAAGAGAGGAACAGGTTGAGGGCCGCCAGCACGTCCGGATCGATGATCACATCCTTATCCGCTACCGCAGGATAACTCCGGAGGAGTTCCGGGAGAAAGTAGCCCGCTATCAGTCCGGGGAAGAGGATCCCTGGATCGATCCTTTGCGAAGTCCGGGAGAGTCCCGCAAGTTGACCTATCATCTGCAAAAGCTTAGAGAAAAGAACCGGGATCTGGCCGAGATTTTAGAGATTTTGGCTCTCAAGCTCGATCGTCTTCTGGTGGAGGCCAAGTCCGAAATTCTCAAGCATTTTAAAGAAATCAAAGTTAACATAAGCGGAGCCGGTCTCAGGTTTGAAATCGATCCTTTGCCTCAGATCGGAGAGATTTTTGAGCTCGACCTGGGGCTTCTGCCCGAGTATCAGTTTATAAGGGCTTACGGGGAGGTGGTTCGGGTGGAAGGACGGGAAGCGGCCTTTAAGTTTATATGGATTACCGAGGATGATGTGGATCGCCTGGTTCAGCACATCTTTCGTAAGCAGCTCCTCCGGATCCAGGCCTCAAGACGAACCGTAAAGAGCTAAACAGGCCCCACAGATCCGACAGGTCTTCCGGGAAGGACAGGGAGGAGATTCCAGACCTGCATAAGCCCTTTGCCGTTCTTCTTGGAGAAAAGCCCTTTCCACTCTGGGATTGACCACTTCCTCCCAGGCTAAAGCTCTATCTGGAGGGGGACCCTGGAAGGCTTGGCTCGGGGGATAAGGTAGAGACTTCAGGGCTTGGGAAAGGGATTTGCCTGAGGCCAGATCCCGAATAAACCCCTGAAGTTCCTCCCCGCCGCGGGCCAGGAGAGCCTGAATCTGGGCCGCTCGCAAAGATTCTACGGAGACCCTGATCCCCAGCGAACGGAGGGCCTTCTGGAGTTTTCTGGCCTTGTTCTTGAGTATCCTGGGATCCTCGAAAGGCGCCCACTGAAAAGGGGTCCAGGGTTTGGGTACGAAGGGAGCTAGAGAGACCGTTATTTCTTTCTTACTCAGGTCCTTTATTTGTGAGGCGAGTTCCGGGATGGCCTGTAAATCTTCTTCTGTTTCCATAGGTAGCCCGAACATGAAGTAGAGTTTGAGCCTTTTGGCAGGCCAACTTCTTAACATGCGAGCGGTTTCAAGGATGAGCTCTCTGGGGAGCCTTTTGTTTAGGATTCGGCGGAGCCGGTCGCTTCCGGCCTCCGGGGCCAGGGTGAGAGTTTTTACATGTAGGAAGACCGGTTTCAGGTCCGGCCGCAGGGCGTCGAGACGTATGGAAGAAAAGGAAAGGCGGTGTCCCCGGTCAAGAAGAGCCAGGGCAAACTCGATGACCTCTTCGGCCTTCAAAAATTCAAGTCCTATAAGGCCGACTTTGATCCTAGGGGTCAGCTCTTCCAGGGCGGCCAGGAGGGCCTCTCGAGGAGGGCGTCTGGGAGGTCGATAAATATAACCTGCGGCGCAGAAGCGGCAGCTCTGCCCGCACCCGCGGGTAACTTCTATGAGCTGACACTCTCCAAATTCGGCTTCCGGGGAACGCAGGTGCGAGACCAGGGGGCGGCCCAGAGTGTCGGCCTTGGCGATTTCAGCGGGGAAGGGGCCTTCTTCGGGGGTAAGAAATCCAGGTATCTGGGCCAGCCTCTTCATAAGGTCCGCTTTTTCCGGACTTCCAGCTAGCACGGCCGAAAGCAGGGGTTCTCCCACGGCTTCGAGTTCTCCCAGTATGAAACCGTCGATGAAGGGGAAAAGGGGCCTGGGGTTCAGCCACAGAGCCACTCCGCCCGCCAGGACCGGTATCTTTCTTTTCCGTGGCTCGAGATCCAGGCCTCCGGCCATAAGTATCTGGATGATCCGAGGGTAATCCCCCTCAAAGGGCACAGAGAAGAGCACCAGCTTAAAATCCGTAAGGGGCCGATCGGATTCTATCGAACGCAGGGAGGAGAGATCCTCGGACCAGAAGAATCTCTCACAGACGATTTCATCCTCCAGGTTGAGAAACTCATAGAGAGAGAGGAAGCCCAGGTTGGCCATGCCTACCCGGTAGGTGTTCGGAAAAACCAGGGCGATGGGGAAACGTCCCCGCCATCTCTTGCGAATGGTGCCGGTTTCCAAAATCCTTTTCATCTCTTGTGAGCCTAGCTCAAACCGTCTAAAATTTAAACTAATCATGTCTGATCTGAAGGTTTGGTGGGAGGCGAGGGAAGCCCCTTTACTTATAGCTGGTCCGTGTGTCCTGGAGAGCCTGGACCTGGCTCTGGAAGTGGCTGAATTTATGCGAGAAGCCGCCCGTCGCGAGGGTTTTTTCTACGTTTTTAAGAGTTCCTTCGATAAAGCCAACCGTACTTCCCTGGGATCTTTTCGGGGGCCGGGTCTTGAAAAAGGCCTGACCTGGCTGGCGGAGATCAAGGAAAGAGTAGGGGTCCCAGTGACTACCGATATCCATGAGACCTATCAGGCGGAACCGGTGGCGGAGGTAGCGGATCTCCTGCAGATTCCAGCTTTTCTTTGCCGACAGACGGATCTCATCCTGGCGGCCGCCCGCACCGGAAAGCCCCTCAATATTAAGAAGGGCCAGTTTATGGCCCCCTGGGATATGCGGTACGCCCTGGAGAAGGCTCGGGCCGGAGGCGCGGAGGAAGTCCTTCTTACCGAACGGGGAACCACTTTCGGCTATCGCAATCTGGTGGTGGATATGCGCAGTCTGGTCATTATGCGCTCCTTGGGGGCGCCGGTGATTTTTGACGTTACCCATAGTGTGCAGTTACCTGGCGGAGGAGAGGGAGCTTCCGGAGGAGACCGGAGGTTCGCCTTCCCCTTGGCCAGGGCGGCGGTGGCCTGCGGGGTGGATGGCCTTTTCATGGAGGTCCACCCGGATCCCGACCGGGCGCTCTGTGACGGGCCTAACAGTTTACCCTTGTCCGAGGTCCCGGCTATTCTGCGGGTCTTGAAAGATCTTTATGGGGTGCTGGCACACCATGGAATTTCCTGAAGAAGTGCTTGAGAGGGCCAGAAGGGTCCGTCTGCTTCTTTTGGATGTGGACGGGATCCTTACGGAGGGTCACATTATCGTGGATGCTCAGGGTCGAGAAATTAAGAGTTTTTCCGTCCAGGACGGACTGGGTATAAAGCTCTTGCAGAAGGCGGGTCTTGAGGTGGGTATTCTCTCGAGCCGGACTTCGCTTCCGGTAGCCTTCAGGGCCAGGGAACTTGGTATAAAGATCGTTTTTCAGGGGGAACTGGAAAAGCGCAAGCTTTATGAAGAGTTGCTCGCCCAGAAGGGTCTTGAGGACCGAGAGGTGGCCTACATGGGGGATGATTGGGTGGATATTCCGGTATTGATGAAAGTGGGGCTGGCCGTGACGGTGCCTTCGGCCTGGCCTCCGGTAAAGAACTACGTGCATTATGTAACTAGACGGCCTGGAGGGCGGGGGGCGGTAAGAGAAGTCTGTGATCTGATCCTGCAAGCTCAGGGAAAATGGGAGGCCTTATGGCAAGAATTTGGGGCTTGATGCTGGGCCTGATCCTCTGGCTTGCGGCCTGTGGGCCGCCTCCTTCGGCGAGCTTGCCGGTGGAAAAAAAGTCTCCCCCGCCCGCGCAGAAACCCTCTAAACCTCCGCCGGAAAAACCCAAGGACTCTTTCAAAAATCTGGAATATGTGTTCTGGCGTGCGGGAAAGAGCCGGTGGGCCCTCAAGGCCGAAAAGGCCGTGCATTACCGGGATCGTCTGGAAATGGAGAAGCCTTTTGTACGCTCTCTGGAAAAATCCGGCCTGACGCTTACGGCTCAAAAGGGTTCCTATCGTTTTAAAGAGAATCTATTTTGTTTCAGGAAAAGGGTCGTGCTCCAGACCCCTGATAAGGGAACTCTCTATACCGATCTACTTTACTACTGGCCGGCCCAGAGGAGACTTACCGGTGATCGGCCTCTCATACTCAGGGATCGGGGTCTGGTTATCCGCGGGGTGGGCTTTGAATACGATCTGGAGACCGGAAAACTCCGGATAAAGAAGAAAAGTCGGGTGGAATTCCATGGCTAAGGGTCTCCTCTGGTTGACGATTCTGGGGCTCTGGCTGGCAAGCAGGGTCCTCGCGGCCCCTATAGACATTCGTTCCGACCGCATGGAAGTTCTCGAGGATGAAAAGATCGCGGTCTTTACGGGGAAAGTGGAGGCCCGAAAGGGAGATCTCAGGTTGTGGGCGGATAAGCTTTACGTTTACTATCGAGTGGTTGATGGTCGGCGGCAGGTGCAGAAGCTGGTAGCCCTCGGAAATGTGCGGATCGAGAAGGACGGCTGGCGATCCCTTTCCGGAAAGGCCGTTTATTTCAAAGACGAGGATCGCTTGGTCCTTGAGGATCAGCCGCGGGTCTGGCACGGCAAGGACGAGGTCCGGGGAGCCGTGGTTATCATTTATTTCAAGGAAAACCGAAGCGAAGTCCTCTCAAGGGGCGGTCGGCCGGTGGAGGCCTATGTCTACACGGAGTGAGGAGATCCTCCGGGCCGAAGGATTGGAAAAACGCTTCGGCAAGAAGCAGGCCGTGAAGGGGGTGAGCCTCAATCTGCGGGCCGGGGAGATCGTGGGGCTTCTGGGACCCAACGGGGCCGGTAAGACGACCACCTTTTACATGCTGGCCGGTTTTCTCCGTCCGGACGGAGGCCATATCTTCTTAGGCGAAGAAAGCATAGAGGCCCTTCCGGTTTATCGCAGGGCCCGTCGAGGCATAATTTATCTTCCCCAGGAGCCTTCTGTTTTCCGGAGGCTTTCGGTGGAGGAGAATGTGCGTCTGGTTCTGGAGGAAATGGCCCTGAGCCTGGAGGAGATCCAGCAGCGGGTGGAGGAGCTTTTGGCTTTGCTAGGAATAGAGGCCTTAAAGGACCAGAAGGCCTATTCTCTTTCGGGTGGGGAGCGTCGTAGGGTGGAGATCATGCGGGCTCTGGCCATGGATCCCCGGTTTCTTCTTTTGGACGAGCCCTTTGCCGGTATTGACCCCATTGCGGTTTCGGATCTGAAAGAGCTCCTCAGGCGTCTCAAGGAGCGAGGACTAGGGATCCTCATCTCCGATCACAATGTGCGTGAGACGCTGGCAGTCTGCGACCGGGCTTACATTGTGGCCGGCGGGGAGATCATTGCGGCCGGCCCCCCTTCCGAGATCATTGCCAACGAAAAGGTCCGCAAACTTTATCTGGGGGAGGACTTCCGCATCTGAGGAGCCCATGGCTTTGGAACTGAAGATACACCTACAGCAACGTCCGGAACTCATTATCACCCCTCAACTGAGGCTGGCTCTGAAGCTTTTACAGCTCAACCGGTTGGAGCTCGAACAGTACCTGCGGGAGGAGCTTGAGAAAAACCCGGTCTTGGAGGTCCAGGATTCGGACTACGAGATTCCTCTTGAGGCCTGGATGAACGACGGGGCGCCGTCTGTAGAAGAGGGGTCCTGGGAGGATCTATTTGAGGAGGAGTTTTCCCCTTATCCCTCCATGGCTTTCGAGGAAAGGGAGCCCCTGAACTGGGAGGCCCAGGTCCGAAAGGAGGAGGGGCTTTACGAGCATCTTTTGTGGCAAATCTCGCTGGCCGGCTTTTCGGAGATCGAAAGGCGTGTGGCGGAATACCTGATCCAGAACCTGAACGACCGGGGCTATCTCACCCTCGAGCCCGAAGAGGCCGCCCGTGATCTGGGGGTACCCCTGGATCTGGTGGAGAAGGTCCGGGAGCGTCTCAAGTTTTTTGATCCCGTAGGGGTAGGGTCGGTGCGGGTGGAGGAATGTCTGCTGGCCCAGCTGGCCTACCTAGGGGTGGCTGATGGCCTGCCGGTGGAGATTGTCAGAAACCACTTTCAGGAAATCCCCAAGGGTCAGGAGTTTCTGGCCCGGAAACTGGGGCTGCCGGAGGAGGAAGTAGGGCGGGCGCTCGAGTTGATTCGGGGGCTTGAGCCCTTTCCCGGGCGGGCCTTTGCCAGCGGGACCACCCTTTATCTCGAACCCGACGTGGTCTTCTACCGCGAAGGCGAACGCTGGCGGGCCAGGCTATACGAAGAAGGTTTCCCCCGCTTGCGGATAAACGCCCGCTACCGGAGGCTGCTTGCCGATCCCACCGTGCCTCGTCAGGCCAAGATGTTTATCCGGGAGAAACTTCGCTCGGCTGAATGGCTCATCAAGAGCCTGGATCAGCGAGGCAAAACCCTGCTGCGGGTGGCAGAGGTCTTGGCCGAGCTTCAGAAGGATTTCCTCGAAAAGGGGCCGGCTCATCTCAGGCCTCTCACCCTCAAGGAGGTGGCCGAGAGGGTGGGGGTGCACGAGTCCACCGTGAGTCGGGTGACCCATCACAAGTATGCCGAAACCCCCCACGGGCTCTATGAACTCAAGTTTTTCTTCCCTTCCGGTCTCAAAGGCGGGGAAGGCACGGTTTCTTCGGAAGCGGTCAAGGAGTATCTCAAGGAGCTCGTGGCCCATGAGGATCCGGAACATCCCTACAGCGATCAGGAGCTGGCCAGGGTGCTGGCCGAGAAATATAAGGTTAAAATAGCCCGCCGGACCGTAGCCAAGTATCGAGAGATCCTGGGCATTCCCCCAGCCCGGGCGCGAAAAAAAATGGCGTAAGGAGGGAAAGTTATGCAGATCAACATTACTTTCCGGCATCTGGAGTCCTCGGAGGGGCTCAAGGATTATGTCCGCAGGAAGATCGGTCGCCTGGAAAAGTACTTCGAAGGCCCGGTAGAGGCCCATGTCATTCTTAAAGCCGAGAAGTTCCGTAACGAAGCGGAAGTCATCCTCAGGGGAGACGGTTTGGATATCACCGCCCGGGAAGAGACCCAGGATATGTACGAGGCCATCGATCTGGTTTCGGATGTGCTGGAAAAACAGATCAAGCGCCTTCGGGAAAAACGCAAAGGGATAAACAAGAAAGGGCGTCGAGTGGAGACCCCGGTTTCCCCTCCGGAAGAATCGGCTCCCACGGAGATTCAGGTGGAAAGAGTGTCTTTGAAGCCCATGTCGGTGGAGGAGGCCGTGGCGCAGTTTTCCGGGCAGGAGAAACCGGTGTTTCTTTTTATCAATTCCGATGAAGGCGACCGTCTCTGCGCCCTCTACCGGGAGGGGGAGAAAATCTTTCTGGTGATTCCGGAATAAGGATGCGTTTGCTGGGGTTGCTTTGTGAAAAGGCCGTCCTTACGGATTTTTCCGCCCGGGATAAGTGGGCTTTTTTCCAAGAGATCAGCCGTATCCTGGCCGAGGAAACCGGCCTTAAGGCCCGGAGGATAGAGGAGGCCCTCGTTGAAAGGGAAAAGCTGGGTTCCACGGCTCTGGGGCAGGGGGTGGCGCTTCCCCATGCCAGGGTGCCGCTTTTGCCGAGGATCTACGTGAGTGTAGCCCGCTCTCTTAAGGGGGTGGCTTTTGATAGCCCTGACGGTCAACCGGTAAAGATTATCTTCACCGTGCTGGCTCCGGAGGAAGAAAGCGGCCTCTACCTGCGCTGCCTTTCCCATCTGGCCCGGATGCTCAAAGAGCAGGGCTTCAGGGAGGGCCTCCTTTCGGCCCGTAGTCCGCAGGAGATGCTCGAGGTCATCCGGCGTTTTGACCGTGAATTCTAAAAACAGGGTCGAACTGGTCATTATTTCCGGATTGTCAGGGTCCGGAAAGAGTACGGCCCTCAAGGCCTTTGAGGATCTGGGCTACTTCTGCGTAGACAATCTCCCACCGGATCTATTGTTGCCACTGCTTGAGATTCAGGAAAAGGCCGGAATTTCGAAGATTGCCGTGGTCATGGATATCCGTTCAGGGATCACGGTCGAGCAGTACGCCGATCTCCTGAAAAGGATCAGGGAGGCCGGTTATTATTTCGAGATCCTTTTTCTCACCGCGGACCCGGAGATCCTGCTCTACCGCTACAGCCAGACCCGGAGACCCCACCCCTTGGCCAAAGATATCCCTCTCAGGGAGGCTCTGGAAAAGGAAAAACGGCTACTTTCCCCGCTCAAAGAATGGGCTACGATGATTTTGGACACTTCCCGGTACAATCTCTACCAGTTGCGGGGAGAAATCATAAGGAGATACGGGGAAAGGGAATCCCTGGGGCTTCCTACCGTTCATCTCCTTTCTTTCGGTTTCAAATACGGTCTGCCGGCAGAGGCCCATTTTGTCTTCGATCTCCGTTTTCTTCCCAATCCTTATTTCGTTCCGGAATTGAAGCCCTTTTCCGGTAAAGAGGAGAGGGTCAGGGCTTATGTGTTGGATAGTCCAGAAGGCCGGAGATTCCTCGAGGATCTTACGGGGCTTTTAAATTTTGTCTTTCCATATTATGAAAGGGAAGGTAGGGCTTATGTGGTGGTAGCCCTGGGGTGCACGGGTGGAAGACATCGTTCGGTGGCCGTAACGGAGGCTTTGGCTGAACGTTTGAAGGCCTCGGGGCGTCGGGTGATGGTTACTCATCGGGACCTCGAAAAGGAGAATCCATGACCGGTATCCTGGTGATCGCCCACGGCAACCTGGCCCGGGAGCTGGTAAAGGTGGCCACCTTTATCCTTGAGGATCATGAAGGGGTCTTCCCTCTGGATATCGATCCCACGGAAGCCCCAGAACAAATCAGAGAGCGGATCGAGAGGGCCCTGTCCTCAGCCGATCAGGGGCAGGGAGTCCTGATCCTTACGGATCTTTTTGGAGGTACGCCCTCGAACTTTGGGCTGGCCTTTCTAGAGG
>WFPH01000110.1 GCA_015487645.1 Thermosulfurimonas sp.
AAGTGGTTTACCGGAAGCTGGTCCTCTCGGGGGTGCGGGCTTCGGCCACTTTCGACCGGGGGCGTCTGGTTTCTGACATCGAGTGCCGGTTAGCCGGCGGGCTGGTTCGCGACCATATAGAGGCCGATCTCCGCACCCAAAGTCCATCCTGGAAGGTGAGGGAAACCGGCGAGGGTCTTCAGGTGGTCGAGATCCTTTCCGGGCTTTACCCCGATCTTCCGGGGGGGATAAGAGGCACTCTGAGCTATGATGGGAACTTCACCGGTCGGGGTCTTTCTTTGAAAAAGGCCCTTGATTCCCTTTCGGGCTACGGGGTTTTCGAGGTGAGACCTCTTGAGCTGGCGGACATACCGGTAACGCGAAAGCTCTCCCAGGTACTGAGCCTCGAAGAACTGCGGACTCTGCTTTTCGACTATGCCCGGGGCAGTTTCCGGGTGAGCCGGCGCAGGTGTGTTCTGAAAGCCGAACTTGCGGGAAGAATGCTTTCGGCTCAACTCTCCTCCGGAACGTTCTTTTTCGACGGCCGTCTGGATATGCCTGTAGATCTGACTTTTTCTCCGGATCTGTCCAAAAAATTGACGACCCGTCTTCCCCTGGCGGCCAATCTCAAGAACGAGAAGGGCCAGGTGGAGCTCACCGTGCATCTCAAGGGGCCCTATCGCAAACCCAGGGTAGTTCTACGCTCCCGAGCGGTGGAAAGGCGGCTCAAGGAAAAGCTAAGGGAGATCCTGC
Source organism: Thermosulfurimonas sp. (assembly GCA_015487645.1). GTDB lineage: Bacteria > Desulfobacterota > Thermodesulfobacteria > Thermodesulfobacteriales > Thermodesulfobacteriaceae > Thermosulfurimonas_A. The sequence goes on from WFPH01000110.1 coordinate 733, forward strand.
CGGAGCCCCTCCGGGGGCTTCCCCTAGGCCGATAGGCAATTTTTGCCTACCCTCGAGGGGAAAAACTTTCCTAAGTCCTTTAAAGAATAACCCTCCCCCAGAGGGGGAGGGGGAAAGAACCCCGTTCCCTCTCCCTGGCCCCTGCCATTCAATAGACCTCTCTAGAACTGGCACATCCCTTGCATAATTTTCCCGTGAGATGAAGGCGCTCAAGGTTAATCCACAGCTGGCCTGGCTTGAGGGACTGGAGGCTGGGAGACTTCTTGAGAGACGGCTGGCCGTAACCACCAATAACCTGGCTAATGTGGACACTCCGGGATTTAAGAGAGAAGCCCTCTCCTTTCGGGAATACCTTTTGCCGAAGATCGGTCCCCGCTACCGGCGCATCTTCAAGGAGACTCACGAATACACGGTCTTCGATCAGGGAGAGGTTGAGCCTACGGGCAACCCTTTGGATGTGGCTATCGTGGGGGAGGGCTTTTTCAAGGTCCTCACCCCGGAGGGGGTGGCCTATACCCGGGCCGGCAATTTTACTCTGGATCGTGAACGCCGATTGGTCACCCCTCAGGGTTACCCCGTACTGGCGGGCGGTGCTCCGGTGATCCTGGATCCCGGACTGGCTCGGGGAGGTCTCATCACCCTTCCGGAGGAAAGGATCCAGATCCACTCGGACGGGATCATTTCTGTAGACGGAACCACGGTGGCCCGGCTGGACATCGTGACCTTTGATGATCTCGGAAAACTCAAGAAGATCGGCCACAACCTCTTCCGGGCCGAAGGCGCTCAGGAGAGGCCGGCCGAAGACTTCCAGTTGCGTCAGGGGTATCTCGAAAAGTCTAATGTCAATCCTTTGACAGAAGTGGTTCATCTGATCGAGATCCATCGGGAATTTGAGGCTGTGCAGAAGGCCATCCGCAGCGCGGATGAGGCCACGGGCCGTCTGCTCGAGACGGCCTCAAGAACTTAAGGGGGAGGTGGAGAGATGATTCGAGCGCTTTGGAGTGCCGCTACCGGGATGCAGGGGCAGCAGCTTCAGCTCGACACTATTGCCAACAATCTGGCCAACGTGAACACCCCCGGCTTCAAGAAGAGCCGGGTGGACTTCGAGGATCTCTTCTATCAGAAACTCAAGATGGCTGGGGCCGTGACCGCGGAGGGCACGCAGGTACCCGTAGGCATGGAGATCGGTCTCGGGGTGAGACCAGTGGCCGTGCACAAGCTCTTCACCCAGGGTGAATACCAACAGACCAATCAGGAACTAGACTGGGCTATCGAGGGCCGGGGTTTCTTTAAGGTCCTGGTGAACGGGGAGGAGCTTTACACCCGGGCCGGAAACTTCAAGATCGACCGCGACGGCTACATCGTGACCGCGAATGGGGCCCGGTTGCAACCGGAATTCGTGGTGCCCACCGGCACGGTCCGCATTGAGGTTACGCCGGACGGCATGATCACGGCCCTTGACGCCAACGGAAACACTCTGGCTCAGACCCAGCTTCTCCTCTACGACTTCACCAATCCGGCCGGGCTTGAGCCCATCGGTCGCAACCTTTACCGGGCCACGGACGCGGCCGGAGATCCCATCGAGGGCAACCCCGGAACCCAGGGGCTGGGCACTATCGCTCAGGGATACCTTGAGATGTCCAACGTGGACGTGGTGGAGGAGATGGTCAAGATGATTATCACCCAGCGAGCCTACGAGGCCAATTCCAAGGGGATCCTCACCGCGGATCAGATGCTCGAGATGGCCAATAACCTCAAGAGGTAAGCCTTATGAGAAACAAGGACCTTGAGATCTTGAAAGTTCTAGCCTTTCTGGGCTTCCTGGGCCTCTGGACTTTTCTGGTTCTGGCCTGGACGGGGAGCTTCGTGCGGGCCGAGACCCTTTCAAAAGAGTATTTTCGGGAGATCTTTCGCCGGTCGGTGGTGAAGGCCCTGCCCTGGCCCGAGGAGGATATAGAAGTAGTGAGGCTTTCAGCCGAGCCGGTGCCGCTTGAGGTTCCAGAAGGGGTGGTGGAGAAGATCAGGCTAACGGATTTGCCCCGGCCGGGCTCAAACACTGTGCTGGTGGACTATTTAAAGGATGGGCGTCTGGTGGCCAGGGTGAGGATCCTTGGCTACGTGGAGGTGCGGGTGCCGGTGGTGGTTCTGAGGCATCCCGTGCCCCGGGGAGCCATCCTTTCGACCGCGGATCTGGCCGTGGAAAAGCGGCCTCTCACCAGGCTCCCTCAAGATGTGCTTTCTAGCCCGGAGGAAGCTGTGGGAAAGAGGGTTCGCTACGGGCTTCCCGCGGGCCGTCCGCTTCGGGCTTCCCAGATAGAGGTGCCTCCGGTGATTCGTCGGAACCAGATCGTTAAGATCGTGGCCCGAAGCCGGTTTCTCACCGTGATCGCCAAAGGGCAGGCCCGTCAGGACGGACGACCGGGAGAGATCATCCGGGTGCGCAACCTCTCGAGCAAACGGGAGATCTACGCTCGAGTGGTCTCCCCGGAGATAGTGGAGGTGACCTTTTGATGAGAGTTCTCTGGCTGCTTCTGATAGGACTGTTCCTTTCGGCCTGTGCCTACCGGCAGCCGGAGGCCATCGTGCCCCCTCCCCCTCCCAAGGTATCGGAGTTGGCTACTGAGACTCCTAAACCGCTTTCCGAAGGCTCGGTGTTTTCCGGGGGCGGGGTTTATTTCTTCGAGGACCACCGGGCCCGCCGGGTGGGCGACCTCGTGACCATAAAGATCGTGGAGACCTACCAGAGCAACCAGCAGGTGAGCAACAAGGGTAGCCGTTCCACGGGCCTCAAGGGCGGTATAGCCAGGCTCTTGGGGTTTGAAAAATATGTAGAGCAACACAACCCGCGGTTTTCCTCAAGCCAGATGTTCGATTCCTCTTATCAGTACAATCTCAACGCCCAGAGCCAGCAGAGCCGCAAGACCGACATCAAGGCTACCATCACCGCCCGGGTGGTAAAGGTTCTTCCCAACGGGAATTTGGTGGTGCAGGCCAAGCGGGTGGTCAAGCAGGATGCCGATCTTGAGTACATCGTGCTTACCGGGATCGTGAGGCCCCAGGACATAGACGCGGACAACACCGTGCTCTCCACCCAGCTTTCGGACGTGACACTCGAGTACAGCGGCCGCGGGCCGAACAAGGAGATCATCCGTGGTCCGGGCTGGATAGCTCAAATCCTGCACTGGATCTGGCTTTTCTAAGGGAGGGAAGCGGTATGCGCAGGGGACTTCTGGTCATAGTTTCCCTCCTGATCCTTTGCGGAACGCTTCAAGGGGCTCGCCTTAAAGATCTGGTTACGGTCGAAGGCGTGCGCAGCAACCAGCTGGTGGGCTACGGTCTGGTGGTGGGCCTCAAGGGCACGGGCGACGGCGACCAGACTAAGTTCACGGTGCAGTCCGTAGTGAATATGCTTGAGCGTTTCGGGATTCGGGTTCCCCGAGCCCAGGTCAAGCTCAAGAACGTGGCCGCGGTGATGGTCACGGCTGAGCTTCCACCTTTCGTCAAACCCGGCCAACGTCTCGACGTTTTGGTCTCCTCCATCGGTGACGCCAAGAGCCTCCAGGGGGGGACTCTGCTGCTTACCCCTCTTAGGGGTCCGGACGGAGAGGTCTATGCCTTGGCTCAGGGGC
>WFPH01000111.1 GCA_015487645.1 Thermosulfurimonas sp.
CCTCTTCCGGGAGGCCTCCGGCCTCTTTTGCGGCGCGGGCCACCTCCTCCCGCGTCCGACGAAGTCTTTCCTCCGGGTCGGCAAGCACAAAGGCCTTGCGAAGATTTTCAAGGTAATCGTCAAGCCCCGAAACCTCTATAGGCCCGGGGGAAAGGAAGCGGTGCCCGTAGGTGAAACGATCGCTTCGCACCCCGGCCACCTCAAGAGGGACCACCTCCCCCCCGTAAAGCGCGAGCAACCAGCGGATGGGTCGGGCGAAGCGGAAATCGTGGCTTCCCCAGCGCATGGTCTTCGGAAAATGGATGCGGGAAAGAAACCCGGTGAGGATCCCGGGAAGGAGTTCCCTGGTGTCCCGCCCGGGTATTCTCCTTTCCAGGAAAAGGTATTCCCCCTTGGGGGTCTCCTTGATCCGGATGGCCGAAAGGTCCACCCCCTGTTTCCTGGCGAATCCCAGGGCCGCGGGCGTGGGATTTCCGGCCTCGTCAAAAGCTACTCTCTTCGGTGGCCCCTGGATCTCCTCCACCCGGTCGGGCTGGCGCTCGGAAAGATCGGCTACGAAAAGCGTAAGCCTGCGGGGAGTGCCGAGGGTCCTTATCCCGGAGAAGGTAAGACCGGCCGCGGATAGCGCTCTTTCCGCCTCCTCGGCAAGCGACCTTAAGGCCGGCTCCATGAAACGCGCCGGAAGCTCCTCACAGCCCACCTCAAAAAGCAGATCCTTCCCCATCACCTCCTCCCTTCAGCTCACTTCTTCAAGCAGACGGAAATAATCCTCCCTGCTCATTCCCACGGTGCGCATATTATTTTTGATGATCTCCACCTCCACTTCCTCATACTCCGGAATAACCACCACTCTTTTTGCTCCGGGGCATTTTAAGATATGATGCGACCCTTTCTTGCGAAGATATTGACATCCCCAGTGCTCAAAGATCTTGACCAGGATTTTCCAGGAAACCGGTCTTAAGCGCGGCATTCGCAGGAGACATCCGTCCTTTCCACGGCTATAAATTCCGGCCCCGAAGCCTTTTCCACCTCATATCCGCATTCCGCAAGGTAGTCCTCAAGCACTCCTTCCCGGGCCATCTCTTCAAACTGGATCTCTATGACCTCCATAAGATTTTTCCGTGCTTCTTCCGGGGATCGCCCCTGAGATACGAAGTCCAGCTCCACCGCCCGGGCAATGTACCATTTGCCCTTGCGAAGGATTTCTATGGTCACCGGAATCTTCATTTTTCATCACCTCCTCCCTTCAAGCCAGGCCTCGGCGCTGCGCTTGGCCAGCGCCCTCACCCGAGCGATGTAAGCCGTGCGCTCAGCTACCGAAATGGCCCCCCGGGCATCAAGAAGATTGAAGATGTGGGAACACTTGATGGTGCAATCGTAGCCCGGAAGGGCAAGTCCCAATTCAAGTAGCCTCAGGCCTTCTTTCTCGTAGCGGTCGAAGAGTTCCCGGAGCATCTCGGTGTCGGCTTCTTCAAAGTTGTAGACCGAATATTCCACCTCGGCCCGGTGGTAAAGGTCACCGTAGGTGAAATGTTCGTTCCAGCGAAGCTCGAAGACGTTCTCCACCTCCTGAAGGAACATGGCCAGGCGTTCAAGGCCGTACGTGATCTCCACCGTGACCGGACGACATTCGAAGCCTCCCACCTGCTGGAAATAGGTGAACTGGGTAATCTCCATCCCGTCAAGCCACACCTCCCAGCCAAGCCCCCAGGCCCCAAGCGTGGGGCTTTCCCAGTCGTCCTCCACGAACCGGATGTCGTGTTCCGCGGGGTCGATCCCGAGGGCCTTAAGGCTTTCAAGATAGACCTCCTGGATCTCATCCGGCGAGGGCTTGATGACCACCTGGTACTGGAAGTAGTGCTGGAGGCGGTTGGGGTTTTCACCGTAGCGGCCGTCAGTGGGCCGGCGACAGGGTTCGGGATAGGCCGCGGCCCAGGGCTCGGGCCCGAGGGCCCGGAGGAAAGTGGCCCAGTGGAAGGTTCCGGCCCCCACCTCCATGTCGTAGGGCTGAAGGATGACGCAGCCCTTCTCCGCCCAGAAGGCATTAAGTCTTGCAATGACCTCCTGAAAATACATCCGGCATCCTCCTATCGGGCGGCCTTTAGAACCAGGGAAACCCTTCCTCCGGCCGCCGGAAGATCCAGAGTCAATTTCGGGGAAATTCTCACTATTCGGTGGCTCCCCGGTACCCTTTTGAAACGCCATCTTCGGGCGGGGAGCCTAACCTCCCTTTCTCCCTCCGGGGTAAAGAAGATAATATGATCTTTGCGAATTTGAAAGCGATAAGTGAACTTCCATCCATTTTCGAAGAGAAGATCCAGGCGAAAGGTTTCCCCGGAGGGACCGACCACGCACCTTTTAAGCCTATAGGGCTCCTTCGTTTCGGCGGAAAAGTAGTAGGCTTTGAGGATCTTAACCTGGTGGGCCGTACAATCTCCGGCCCAGGCGGAAACCAAAAGTCCCAGCATTAACCATAACCCGATCAGGATCCTCATGATTTAGACCTCCTGTCTAAATATGGTTATTCTTGATCAATTTTTGAAAATATACCGGGATTGATCCGGCTTGAAAATGGGGCTTCGTTCGGCGGGGATCAAAGGTATAGTGAAAGGGTATGCAGGTGCGAGTTAAGACCAAAGAGCTGAAGGCCAGGCTTGAGAACCTGGCGGTGGTCCTGGTGGAGACCCTCTATCCGGAAAATATCGGTGCTGCGGCCAGGGCTTGCGCTAACTTCGGAGTGCCGAACCTTATCCTGGTCCGCCCCAAAGATCTCCATCCCGAAAAGATGCGGGCTATGGCCACAAAAAGCGGGCTACCCGTCCTTGAAAGGATGAAGATTTACGACGACCTGGTGGAGGCCCTGGCGGATTTCCATTACGTGGTGGGGACCACGGCCCGACTCGGAAAACAGCGCAAGGTTCATGAAACCGTGCGAGAGCTCGTCCCCCGGATTGTGGCTCTCTCTCAGGAGAATCGCATAGCCTTTCTTTTCGGAAACGAAAAATGGGGGCTCACCAACGAAGACCTATACCACTGCCATACGGTAGTTACCATTCCCACTACGGAGAAAGCCAGTCTCAACGTGGCCCAGGCGGTGGTCATCGTGCTCTATGAGAT
>WFPH01000112.1 GCA_015487645.1 Thermosulfurimonas sp.
GCGCTCGTTCCAGGATCAGACGGGCCTCCTCCTCAGCCCGGCGTCTCTCTTCGAATTCTTCCTTTTTGCGGAGCCGGTAGGCCACCAAGAAACCCGCTCCCGCACCCACCACTAAGGCTAACAACACTACCAGAACTTCCATCTTTGGACCTCCCCATGGCTCTATTTTTTCCGCAGGGGAGGAGAGGAGGGGACCATCAGAAAAGAGGCCCAGGGTGCCGTGTCAGCCGGCCCGCTTCGAGGACCGAGGTCCTACCATAGGGGGCCGTCCGCTCCTTCGGCTTCCCCGGCTGTCAGGGCCGGAGCTTGCACCAGAGCGGAGAGGACCCCCTTGCGGGCACGGGTGTTGCCTCGGCGGGCTTCATGGCCGATCACGCACACCCCAGGCATTTCAATTCCTTCTCTATGACTTCGCTCAACCTAACGGCTTCTCTCCCAATCTTCTCCGAAAGGAGCCTGTGCTCCCGCTTGATCCGCACCAGCTCCGCAGTGATCTCAAGCAGGAGCACCACCGCCTGTTTCAAAGGTGAAAGTTGTCGCCGGCCTCTTAACCTTCTTTTTCTTTCCTCTAAGTAATTTAGGATTTCTTCTATTTCCTCTTCCGGGAGGTCAGCCCGGAAGGTAAAACGGTTGCCAGCAAACTCAAACTCTATAAGCCTTTCGGCCAATCCTTAAGTGCCTCCCTCGGAGAATTGGGAGAGCCTTTCTATGAGGCTACCAATCCTCTCTTTGATGGCCCTCCTTTCTTCCTCCCTGCGGTTAAGCTCTTCCTTGAGCCGAGAAATCTCGGCTTCTCTTTCTTGTAGTTTCAACAGGAGCTCTTCTCTTTCGGCCTTCAGCCGACCCAGAGCCTGCAGAAGCTTGTCGATCTTCTCTTCCAGAAGCCGAAGATCCTGTACTTCTATTTCCATTGCACCCCTCCTTCTATGACAAGCTTATGAGGGTTTGGGGGATCGGTCAAGGGGCCGGCCGCTCGATCACGGCCTCCAGGGTGACCCGTAGGGGATGGCCGGGACGGAGCTTGAGGTGCCAGGTAGCCCGTCCCTCAGGGCTGAGCTCGTCCCAGGGAGGATCCGCCGAAAGCGAGATGCGGATCTCCTTTTTCCGGCTCACCGGGAGCCTTTCGTAAAGGACCGCCGGGAGTCCTTGCCGGTGGGAACTCAGGATCTCTATGCGCCATCTCAGGGTACGCCTCAGCCGGCGTTTCACCACGCCCACCTTTTCTTCGTAGTCCTTGAGGATCACTTTCTCGACCCTTACCCAGGGATCCTCGCTGAGATAAATTTCCATTTTCCGTCCGGGATTTAGGACCGGCAGCCTCCTTGAAGGAAGCTCCCGTCCCGAAAGGAAGATGCGCGTTCGGCCCGGAGGTAAATAGGTTTTAGGGGTGAAGGCCAGGGCCAGAAAGGCTTTGGGAGAATGGTAAACCGGGATTTCCACCCGGAGCTCTGCCGGAAAGACCTGTTTCTCAAGGAGAAGGAATCGGGGCGTGCCCGGCGTAAGCTCCGGAGTTCGGAGGACATAACGTTTGCCCTGGAGCGTGGGCTCAACCCTGGCCTTGGTCTTTTCCGGACCTCGGGAAGCCAAGCTCAGAAGCTTGACCGGGGGTTCGTCCACATACCAGGGAAAGAAAGCCGGAGGAGATTGGATGGTTATGGTCTGAGGATAGACTTCATAGACCAGGGATAGCCCGGGAAGTTTCCGGCCGAGCCGCTGCGTGAGACGGAGACCCAGGCGGATCTCCGCCTGAGATTCTCCTGGGTTTACGAAAAGAAGGCGTTCTTCCCGGAACTCGATTCCCGGCAGGGGATAGCGTACCCGGAGGAGATATTCCGAGGGTTCCCTGGAACAATCAAAGACCGGCTCAAATAGACTCGTGGTCTTGAAGGCCAGCTTGGCCCGCAGTTCCGTCAGACGGGCCTCGATTTTGGCCTGCTCCCTTTCCAGGGCGGCTCTTTTATCCCGCAAGGCCCGGAGACGCTTTGAAATCTCCGAAAGACCCTGCCAGGGCCCGTCCGGTAAATCTTGAGGTTTGAGGGCCTTGAGCCATTTTTCCTCGAACTCCAGAACCTCCTTCTCCCTCTCGAGCCCTTCCCGGCGTTCTTCCAGACGGTTTATCTCTCGGGCCACCGGGCCCTCTGGGTCTCCTCGTCCCCCAAAAATCCAGGTCACCAGGCAGCCCTCAGGGGCCTTCACGGTCTCGAGGCTTTCGGCTTTGAGTTCTCCGGGAAAGGTAAGGCGCAGGTCTTCTTTTTCTTGGGCCTGGAATCGGATCTCCTCCACCAAGAAGGTCCCCTGAGGGGAAATCTCGAGTTCCACAGGGATTCTCTGAAAAGCATGCGCCCGGGAGAAAAGAAAGAGAAAGCAACTCAAGAGAAAGACCACCTTTCGCATAGTTCCTTTTTAGGTGAAGAGGGCTTAAAATGCAAGCCATGGCCCGAATACGAAAGGAGGAAGCCCTGCGCTGGCTTGCGGAAAGACTCGGAGCCCTCGGGGAGGGGGAATGCCTCGATTTTCTTTGCAAGAAACGCAATCGGCTGGTGCGAATCGTTCGCCGTCCACAGGGCTTCCGGGTGGAAGAACGGGGTTTCTTCCGGGAGGACTTTGAAGTGGCCGGGGAGAGGGAGGTCCTCAGGCTATGTGAGAGGTTGTTTTCACGGGAATTCCCGAGAAGTCACATGCTCTGGGCCCACCGTCGCCGGGCTTAGGGCTCTGCGGTTTGCGGCATTGTTTTATGGAGTGGTCTCCGGTATAAAGGGGATATGAAGATCAGGGTCTGGCGTAAGGATCCCCGGGCCCGTCTCCCGGAAAGGGCTTCGGAGGGCGCTGTCGGGTTCGATCTCTTCGCCCTGGAGGACCAGGAGATTCCCCCGGGGGAGCCCACCTTCGTTCGCACTGGGCTCGTCATCCAGACCGAAAGCCCCTACGCCCTTTTCATCTTCCCCCGCTCAAGCCTCTTTCGCAAAAAAGGCCTGATCTTTCCCCATTCGGCCGGGGTCATCGATTTCGATTACTGTGGAGAGGAGGACGAGTTGAAGATCCTGATCCTGAATCTGAAAGAGAGCCCGGTACGGGTGGCCGCTGGCGAGAGGTTGGCCCAGATGGTTCTGCTTTCGGTGGCTACGGAGGTCGAGCTGGAGGAGGTCACCGCGCCCCCGGCCCGTTCTTCCCGGGGTGGTTTCGGGAGCACCGGAGGTTACCGTTGAAGGACCTGAGGGCCATCTACCGTAGACACCAGAGGGCCTTCCTTTATCGCATTTTTGAAGAACTCGGTGGGGAAGCCTTTCGGCAGACTCTGTTTCTGAGTTTCCTGGGCGCCCGGATCTGTTATGCCGACACCCCGCCCCTTTCCCTCTTTGCGGAGGAGAGGTTCCGCGATCCCGAGAAACTGCGGGCCTTTTTCCTGCGTCTCAAGGCCGCGGGGCACGGAAGCGTTTTCGCCCATTCGCCCCTGGTGGTGAAGCTAGAAGCCCCCTCAGCCGAGCTTCTGGCCTCCCTTTACAAGGCCTGGTTTGATCCCGAAAGCGGGAGACTCCAGTTGAACCTCCGGCACTTTGCCGAGATCCTGGAACCTTCGGACTTCGAGACCCTCATCGCCCCCGGGGTGGCCGACCGCACCTTTCTGGATTTCGAGGCTCTCCTCCTTGAAGGCCCGGAGCTCTCTTTGAGCTACTCTGGCCCCTTACGGGATCTCCTTCCCCGCTTTGAAAAATCCCAAGAAGAAGGTCTCTGGGCCCAATTTCGCGTGACACTCATTCGGGTACCGGGGCAGGAACCATTCGGGTGGTTCGCCGTCATAGTGGAGGGGTTTTCTCGGCTTTTCTCTCACCAGTTCGTGCGGCACACTTGGCTTAACTTCAACCAGCGTTCCCACCGCTACACTTCGGTGGAGCAGTTCGTACTCCCACCTTCGTTCCAGGAGATTTCTGGCGCGCTGGATCTCTACCGGGAAGAGGTGAAAAGGGGTCTTTCGGCCTATCGCCGACTGGTCTCGGCCGGTCTTAAGAAAGAGGATGCCCGTTTCCTCACCCCCCAGGGAGCCGCCACCACGGTGCTGGCCACCGGGCCTTACTTCGTCTGGAAAGACTTCATCGAAAAACGGGCCCACCCCAAGGCTCAGTGGGAGATCCGTAAGCTGGCTCAAGCCCTGGAAAACCTGCTTTAAGGGGTCTCTCCACTCCCGCTCCCCAGGCCGCCATAAAGACCGGGCCCAGCACGGCCTCTCTCAATAAATATTGTTCCTTCCGTGAAATTATTTTGATTTTCAATTAATCCCTGCTCTCATATCCGAAAAAACTTTTTGACGAAATCTATAGATTATCTTAATTATACCGATAAATAGGTCTGGGGAGGCCGGAGATGCCCGGGAGGCGGGAGTTTCTTAAAATGGTGGGATTGGGGTTGCTCGTGGGTGTGGGAGGTATGCCGGAGAGGATCTGGGCGGAGGCCGGGCTCAAGTTCGAGCCAGAGAGGTGTATCGGGTGTCAGGCCTGTGTGCTGGCCTGTCAGAATGTGCGTGGGCTTTCACCCGAGGGGCACCTTGCGGAAATTGTGGTCTCGGAGAAGGGCCGGTTTCCGGAGGTGCGGGTGGCCTTTGAGAGGAGGGTTGCCGGATGCGACCTCTGCGTGCGGTTTGACTGGCCTCCGGCCTGTGTGCGAGTGTGTCCCACTGGGGCCTTGAGTCTCAAGAGCCCGGTGGCATCCAGACCGCAGGGATTCCCTTCCGGCGGACGTGAAAGGTTAGTCCACACTGTGTGCCTAGCCTGTAACGCCCGCTGTGGGCTAAGGGTGAGGATAAAAGACGGGGAGATTGCCTCTGTCGAGGGCAACCCCTACCATCCCTACAACCGCGCCGGAAAGCCTTTGCCCTACGGGACTCCGGTGGCCGAGAGCCTCGCGCAACCTGCGGCCACCTGCGGCAAACCTCAGTGCGACCGGGATTACCTCCGCAACCCCTACCGCGTTCTCGTGCCTCTCAAGCGAAACGGGCCCCGGGGCTCGGGAAAGTTCGTGCCCATCTCCTGGGATCAGCTCATCCGGGAGATCGCCGAGGGCGGGAAACTTTTTGCTCACCTCGGGGACGAGCGCCGCTACCCCGGACTTAAAGATTTGCTCTCCGACGAGCCCATAGACCCGGAAGCCCCCGATCTCGGGCCAAAGCGCAACCAGTTCGTGTGGCTTACCGGGCGCTCGCAGGCCGGGCGGAAGCACTTCATAAACCGTTTCGTGAAACAGGCCGTGGGTTCCGTGAACCACATCGGACACACCGACATCTGCGGCCTGGGGTTCCGGATGGGAAACTTCATACTTACCGACGGACAGGCCGTGGAGATGAAAGGCGACGCGAAGCGCGCTCGCTACCTCATCATCTTCGGGGCGAACATCTTCGCCGCTGGCCAGCCCGGGCTTTCCACCCTAGGGGCCATCCTGGCTCGCCGAGTGGCCGAGGGGGAGCTGCGCGTAGTGATCGTGGATCCTCGGGGGCACGAGGGGCTTTCCATCGCGCACGAGTGGCTACCCGTGCGCCCCGGAGAGGACGGGGCGCTCGCCATGGGTATGCTCCGGGTGATGCTTGAAGAAGGGCTTTACGACCGGAAGTTCCTGGAACTGCCCTCGGAGAGGGCCGCGCAGGCCGCGGGTCGTAACGTCTTCACCAACGCCACGCATCTCGTGGTGGTCGAGGAGGGACACGCCCTTTACGGCCGCATCCTGCGGGCCGGGGACCTTGCTCTTTCCGGCCCGGCGGAGGAGCCGGTGGTGATCGAGCCGGAGACCGGAAGACCAGCTCCGGCCTCGGAGGTCCCCCGGGCAAGGCTCCTCTGGGAGGGGAGGCTCAGGCTTTCCGACGGTTCTTCCGTTCGGGTTAAAACCGCTTTTTCCCTCTTCCGGGAGGCGGTCTTCGAGCACACGCTTGATTTCTACGCTGAAAGGGCCGGGGTGCCACGGGAGAGAATGGCTCGGGTGGCACGGGAGTTTGCCGCGGAGGCCCCTTACGCCGCAGCCTTCGCCTACCACGGCGGTGGGAACTATCTCGGTGGGGCTTACGCCAGCTACGCCATCGCGCTTCTCAACGTCCTTGCGGGCAATGTGAACCGTCGTGGCGGATATCTCACCGCCGGCGGCGGGACCGCGGACTGGCGCCAGGGAATTTACGACCTTAAGAGTTTTCCGGGGGCGCGCAAGCCTCTGGGCGTAAAGATCTCGAGGGAGAAGGCCGCCTATGAGGAGACCGCGGAATTCAGGCGGAAAGGGTATCCGGCCCGACTGCCATGGTTTCCCTTTACTAAAGGGGGGCTTTCGGTCTCGGCCCTTGAGGGTATAGCCGCCGGCTACCCCTATCCCGTAAAGGTGCTCTTCACCTACTTCTTTAACCCGGTCTATAGCGTCCCGGGAGGGAAGCGGTTCGAGGAGGTGCTGGCGGACCCCGAGCGAGTGCCGCTTTACGTCTCCATAGATGTCACCGTGAACGAGACCAACGTCTTTGCGGACTACATCGTGCCGGACGTGACCTATCTTGAGGGCCACTACGGGTTCCTCTCCCCGCACGCTCCGGGGGAGTGCTTTACCGCGGTGCGTACCCCGGTGGTGGAGGCGCTTACCGGACGCACCCGGGATGGAAGACCCTTCTGCCTGGAGACCTTTCTCATCGATCTGGCCGAGTATCTCGGGCTTCCGGGCTTCGGCGAGAAGGCCATCCCCGGAGCCGACGGCCGGCTTCACCCCCTACACCGGGCCGAGGACTTTTATTTGCGGGGGATTGCGAACCTTGCGGAAAACGCCGGGGTGCCCGAGGCTCCGGAGGACGAACGGCGCTATGTTGAGGCCAACTACCCAGTGGCCCGCTACCGAAAGATTCTTGAGCCCGGGGAATGGGCCCGGTGCTGCACGGTGCTGGCCCGGGGTGGGGTCTTCCGACCGGAGGAGGAGCTTTTCGACGC
>WFPH01000113.1 GCA_015487645.1 Thermosulfurimonas sp.
ATCTTTATGTCTCCCGCAAGGAACTCCCTCCCGAGGACCTGCTCTTTGAGACCTATCGCCAGGTGGTGGAGGCCATGGCCCCTCATCCGGTAACCATCCGCACTCTGGATCTGGGGGGCGACAAATTCGCTTCCACCCTAGCCCTTCCGGAGGAGATCAATCCGGCCCTGGGGCTGCGGGCCATCCGCCTGTGTCTCCGGGAGGAAGGACTCTTCCGAACCCAGCTCCGGGCCATCCTGCGGGCCAGTGCTTACGGAAAGGTCAAGATCATGTTCCCCATGATCTCCGGGGTGACCGAGTTTTTAAGGGCTAGAAACCTGGTGGAAGAGATCAAGCAGGAGCTGGCCTCGGAGGGGGTGGCCTTCGATCCGGAGGTTCCGGTGGGGGCCATGATCGAAGTCCCCTCCGCGGTGGCTGTGGCCGATCTCCTGGCCCGGGAGGCCGATTTCTTCAGCATCGGTACCAACGACCTCATCCAGTACACCCTGGCCATAGATCGGGGCAACCAGGAGGTGGCCGAACTTTACGAACCTCTACACCCGGCGGTTCTCCGTTTCATCAAGACTACCGTGGAGGCCGCCCACCAGGCCGGCATCCCGGTGGCTATGTGCGGAGAGATGGCCGGCGAGCTCCTCTATGTGCCCGTGCTCGTGGGGCTCAAACTCGACGAACTCAGCATGAACCCCCAGAGCCTTCCGGAAGTGAAACTCTTCATCCGGGAACTTTCTTTCCAGCGCTGCCAGGAGGTGGTAGCCCAGCTCCTGCGTCTTACCTGTCAGGATGAAGTTCGGGAGGCCCTGGCGGAAGCTTTTGGGCCTCTTATGAACCGGTTCTCTAGATCCCTTTGGTTTGAATGACCGAAAGTCGTTTTTTCATCTTTTCCATAAGGAGGTTGAGCTCGCTCTTCAACTCCGCCAGGGTCTGATGTTTTTTCCGGTAAACCCTCTCAAGCTCCGCCAGCCAGTATTCCAACACCTCCCTCTCCCGATTGACCAGTTCCTGCTGAACCTTCCTTTTCAGGCTCTCCAGAAGTTTGGGATCCATGGGACTAAATTGTAATCCGCATCAGGTCCTGGGCCAAGAGGACCTCCCCGGAGAAAAACTTTCGAGCTGGAGTCAGCAGATCGGTCTCCTCACAGGGGGGATAAAAGTGCGTGAGAAGGAGCTTCCTGACCCCGGCCTCTTCGGCCATACGGGCCGCCTGAGAGGGTGTGGAGTGCCCGGAGACCGGCCGGTCTTCCGGGCAGGCGCACTCGGCCACCAGGAGATCCGCCCCCCGGGCCAGGTCCGCCACCTCCGGGGCGTATTCCGTATCCCCGGTATAGACCAGAACCTTCCCCTCCGACTCTAGCCTCACGGCCAGACTCTCGGGGTTGTGTCTCACCGGCCCGGTCTCGAAGACCACCTCCGGGAAGACCAGCCGGCTGCGCTGTCCCCGGGGTCTTTCCAGGATCTCGAGAAGACCCTCCGGAGGCTCGATCCATTGACCAAAAGCCGACTTGAGGGCCTCGTAAAAGGCGCGAAACCCGCTCGCGGAGATGATCCTTACCGGACGCGTGCGCGTAAATCCCAGACGGTAACGGGTGGCAAAGAGATAAGGCACCAGGTCTGCCACATGATCCGGATGCCAGTGGGAAAGAAAGATGAAATCGATCCGGTTGAGATCCGCTCCCACCTCGGTAAGGCGCCGCAGGGTCCCCGGCCCGAAATCGAGAAGGATTAGGCCCCCGGTGGTCTGCACGAGGTACCCGGAGGCGTTCCGTTCCGGTCGGGGCCAGCCCGTACCCGAACCCAGAACGATCAGTTCCACAGTTCTTGGACCTCCCTAAGGAGTTCTGACACCTCCCGGCCTCCCCGGCGCAGGGCCTCCCGCGCCAGGACCTCCGCGGCCTCGGGTTCCCCCTTGTAATGCCGGTAAAGGAGGGCCAGATAGGCCAGGGCCCTGGCCGGAGCCTCTCTCGCCAGGGAGACCTCCCGGAGGACCTCAAAGGCCCCGGCAAAGTCCCCCAGACGGTAAAGGATTTCCCCGAAAAGGGTCCGCCCCGCAAGCGAAAGCCCGGAAAGCCCCTCCAGAATGGCCCGGGCTTCCTCGAGACGGCCGTTCCGAAAAAGCTCCCGGGCCAGGGCTTCCGCAAAGAGGGAACGTCGGCCCGAGAGTTCATAGGCCCGGCTAAAATGACCCAGGGCCTCCGGCTCCCCCTTAGCCGCAAGGACTTCCCCGAGATTGTAGTGGATAAGGGGATCCTCCGGTGAAAGCTCCAGGGCCTCCCGCAGGTTCTTCTCGGCTTCGTCAAGGAAGCCCAGGGAACGATAGATGAGACCCAGGCTGTTCAGGAGATCGGCTGGCTGACGGGTGCCTCCCCGGGCCTGGCTGTAAGCCCAGAGGGCGGCCCCCAGGTCCCCCCAGTCGGCATAGAGATCCCCCAGCACGTGGTAGGTGAAAGGCTCGAAGGAAACCAGGCCTCCACCGGCCCGACGGGCGTGCTCCAGGGCCGCGTAGAGGAGAGCCAAGGGCGGACCGGAAAACCCCCCGGGGTAAAGTCCTCCGCAGAGCCCCCCGCTCCCTCCGAAAAGTTCCCGCACGGATCTCCGGCAACGAAAAAGGAAAAACTCCCCCAGAAAGAGCCCCCTGACCCCCTCGGGGGGCTCCTTCAAACGAAGCAACCCCATAGGACCACGCCTGCGGAGGAACTTTTTCACTTCGGGAAGGCTTACGAGGAAGACCGCCAGCTCCCTTTCGGCCCTGGGGGAGAGATAGGTCAAACCGAAAAGCCGGGCTAGTTCCAGACGCTTACGGCCTTCTTCGAGGTCCGCGGGCGTCTTGAGTTCCACCGACACGGCCCGAAAGGACCTCCGGGCACGCCAGCTCTCGCGAAGAAAGACCCGCCCGTCCACCTCAGAATCGGGAAGAAGATACTCCCCGGTCGAAAGCCGGATGGCTCCGGCGGGGGGCCTTAAAGTCCTTCCTGAGACCAGAAGCCCCTTAACAGGACCTCTGGCCAGCATGAGTGCCAGCAGGCCCTCTCCGGGATAACCGTCGACCGCCGTGGAAAGCACCAGGTTCTCTACCAGACGCCGGGCCAGTTCTTTCAAAACCGGAAACCAGCGCTTGGTTTCCGAAAGAGGCCCCCTCTCAGAGAGTCTCAGGGTGACCGGAACCCGGCCAAAAATGAGAAGGTTGCCCTCCTCCGGAAGCAAACCGGGGGAGCCGTGAGGACACACCCGCCGGAGTTCTTCCTCCGCCGCCGTGAGATAGTAAGGTAGGTATCTTTCCCAGCCCAGGGGTTCAGGCATGGCTTACCAGGTTTCTCAAGGCCTTTACCACCAGCGGAAATTCCTCCGGAAATACGGTGCGCACCTCAAGCAGGAAACGATCCTCCTCAATGCGTCCCACCACCGGAGGCTCGCCGACCCGAAGCCTCTCGTGAAGCTCCTCCGGAGAAAACCTTTCCGAGATTACGGCTACGGCGTAGGAAGGCAGATCCGCCACCGGCAGGGCTCCGCCCCCGGTCCGGCACACCGTGGGCACCACGGCAAAGGAGAACCCCGGAAGCCCGGCCCGGGAGAGAAGGCGCTTGAGCCGATGGGCCTCGCGCTTCACCGTCTCCGGAGATTTCAGGATCATGCGCAGGGTGGGAATCTTTTCTACCGCCAGTCTCTCATCCAGGTAGAGTCTCAGGGTGGCCTCAAGGCCGGCCAGGGTCAACTTATCTATCCTAAGCGCCCGATTTAGAGGGTTTTGCCGAATCTTTTCTACCAACTCGCGTCGTCCCACGATGATACCGGCCTGGGGTCCCCCCAGGAGCTTGTCTCCGGAAAAGGTCACCACGTCCACCCCGGTCCTCACAATCTCCTGAACCGTGGGTTCCCGGCGCAGACCGTAACGGGCAAAATCCACCAGACAGCCACTCCCCAGATCCTCCACCACCGGAATACCGCACCGATGGCCCAGAGCCACAAGCTCGGCCCCGGAAACCTCTCTGGTAAACCCCACGATGGCGTAATTACTCTTGTGAACCTTCATAAGGAGGGCGGTGTTTTCGTTGATGGCGGCCTCGTAGTCCCGGAGATGGGTGCGGTTGGTGGTGCCCACCTCGCGCAGCACACAGCCGGCCCAGGCCATGACCTCCGGCATACGGAAGGACCCCCCGATCTCCACCAGTTCCCCCCGGGAAACAATGACCTCGCGCCCCCGGGCCAGGGTATTCAGGGTGATGAGAACCGCCGCGGCATTGTTGTTGACCACCAGGGCCTCCTCGGCCCCGGTGAGCTCGCGCAAAAGCCCGGTCACGTGTTCGTAACGGCTTCCCCGCCGTCCCTCAGCCAGGCGATACTCCAGGTTGGAGTAGCCCTGGGCCACGGAGAGGATCTCCTCCAGGGCCTCCTCGGCCAGCGGCGAGCGCCCCAGGTTCGTGTGAACCACCACTCCGGTGGCATTTATCACCCGCCGAAGATGTGGCCGGAGGACCTCTGAAAGGATCTCCTCGGCCAGTCGCTGAATTTCCTCCAGGGCCAGGCTGTCTCTTCCGTTCTGCAGGATCTCCCGCCGCAGACGTTCCGCGGTCTCGCGAGCCGCGCGGATATAAAAGACCTCGGGATGACCGGGATACCTCTGCGCCAGGTCCTCGGCCAGTTGATGAACAGCCGGAATCTTCGAGAGCAACGTCTTCTCTTTCGCCCCCATCCCGGATAACTTTATACCATGCGTTTTCCGGTTCGTCTCCTTCTTCTGGCTCCGGGCCCTCTGCGGTACGTCTTCGTCAAGGAAGGCCTGAGCTTTTACACCGAAAGGCTTAAGCCTTTCCTGAACTTTGAGGCCCTTTTTCCGAAAGTAAAGTCTGGAGGGGCCCCGGAAAGTCGCCTCCGCGAGGAAGCCCGCATGCTCAAAAAGCACCTCCCTGAAGGGGGATACCTCGTGGTACTGGATGAGAGGGGCAGGCGTTTCCGCACCAAAGAACTGGCCTCCTGGTTCGGAAAGCTCCTTTCTCAGGTTAGGCAAATTACGGTGGTCTGCGGAGGCCCGGAGGGCCTGCCTCCGGAGATCCTGGAAAAGGCCGATTTCCAGCTGAGCCTTTCTCCCCTCACCCTCAACCATGAACTGGCCCTGCTGGTCTTTTGCGAAGCCCTCTACCGGGCCCTTACCATCCTTTCTGGCCACCCCTACCACCGGGAGTGAACTTTTGACAAAGACCTTGCGGGAGGCTTAAAATGAAGACAAACCGAGCCTAAGGGGGAAGACATGAACAAAAAAGGGTTCCTCTGGGCTATCCTGGTCGTCTTTCTAACAAGCTGCGCGGCGCATAGCGAGGGGCAAAAAGGTAAGGCCCCGGTCTCTTCGGCTCCCCCGGCCCGGCCCGTCCTCCAGTATACCGACTTTCCAGATCTGGTCCTACCGAACGAACTAGAGATCATCCGGGAGAAAACCCTCATCGTCAAGACCCCCACTTATGTGGGAGGTCTCATTATGGCTCGCGGAAGGGTTACGGTGGAGTCCCTGGTGACC
>WFPH01000114.1 GCA_015487645.1 Thermosulfurimonas sp.
ACCCAGAGCGGCCATGAGATGAAGATAATAGTCCCGCTGGTGTCGTTTTTCGCGGGGAGGGTTCACCGCTTTGGTTAGGAAAATTCGCCTACCATCGGTGGCCAAACCCCATCTTTCCGGGATACCGGCCAAAAAACAAATAAGAGCCGAGGAGAGAGAATTGGGAAGAAGAAGGCTCCTGGAAAAACGATAGGCCTTCAGTTTGCGCGCCGTTTTAAAGAGCCCCCATCTGCCATTCTCTAGCGTAAGAAAGCCTTTCACCCCTGGAAAAGGCTCAAAAAGCGGTTTAAGAAAGGACCGCCCCAGAAGAAAAAAGGATTCCCTCCGGGCCAGGGCCTTGAGGGCCGGGGTAGCCATTACAGCGTCACCCAACCAGTTGGGCAGTCTCACCACCAGCATATTTCCCTAGCTTACCACAGCCCCGAAAGAACTCCGGAAGATCCGCTTGAGGACCAGGGTGGCGTAGGAGCCCTTGGGAAGGAAAAACCGCAGGCGCACATCTCTGCTCGGAGCCTCTCCCCCCTTCAGGATCTCATAGGAAAGATCTCCCGGAAAAACCAGGGCCTCTCGGGGATAGGTCTTGAAAATGAACCCCTTGACCAGGGTCCGCAAACGGGAAAGCCCCGGGATACCCTCTCTTGAGAGCACGGCCTCGTAAAGCTCGCGCCAGTCCGGAGCAAGTTTGAGCCTCGGGCTCGGAAGAGGAAGCCTTAAGGCGGAAAGCTCCTCCCTAACCTCCGGCGACAACTCCTGATAAAAAAAGAATTCTCCCAGAAGATAGGGCAGGCGAAAGTGCACCAGGCCTCGCCTCTCAAGGTAAAGCTTGAGAATTTCGTTCCAGAGATAGGCCTGGTAGGCGTGGGCCAGCATCAGAAGATATTCCGAGTCCACCAAGGAGAAGGCCCGCTTGAAGGTCCGTTTGCTTGGGCGGTGAGAGGCCAGAAACTCTACGAGCCGTTTCTCCCAAGGACTGGGAGCCAACTCCAGACAGGGGCCCACCCTGGGCCAGTTTCGACGCAAGCATTCCCGGAAGCGTTCCGTACGCCGATATTCATACTGTGAACCTTCGACCAGAAGAAGATAAAGAGCCCTTTCGAAGTTCCCCAGCACGGCTTCCCGGGCCGCAAAGCCCTGTCGGTGACGGACCGAGCCGAAGCGCTGCTCATCGAAATAGTTGGGTACGCCAAATTGGCGCACGGCCTCAACCTCGCGCGCCAGCTCCTCCTCAGAAAGCTCCACCTGTCGAACGGTGATCTCGAAAAGATTCCCTTTGAGTCGGGCCTTGGACATGGGGAAGGAGACTTGTCCCAGGTACTCCAGGTGCCAGCCCTGGCCGCGCAGGTCCTTTTTGGGCCCCCTAGGGATGGTGACGAACTGGTAAGAGACCGCGTGGCGATCCTTGAGCCCCCCGTAGCCGATGGCATCCTGTCTGAGACGAAGCCGGCGTGCGATTTCCCCCAGAACGTCCCAGGTGGTAAGTCCTCGCTTTTTGAGCCGGTAAAGGGCATATTCTCCCCGCCCTTCGGGGTGGATATCAGCTACCTCGTAGACCACAAAATCTTCCGGCTTAGCCTTGATCTGCATGCTTTCCCTTCCGGCTCTTTCAAGTTATAAAGTTTTTCGGGGTTTTCTCATGGCTGACGAAAAAGAAATCCTCAAAAAACGTCTTTCGGAGTGCGAGGAAGAGCTCGCCCGCACTCAGGAACTTCTCCTTATAGACCCTGTTACCGGTTTTTTCAACGAGAGGGGATTCCTGAGGGCCCTGAGTGCGGAGATGTCTCGCTGCCTACGAGAGGGAACTTTTTTAGCCCTCACCCTCATAGAGATCCAGCACCTGGAGTCCCTCCAGAACGTCTATGGCCTTTACGGGGTACAGAAAGTTCTGACCTTCATTGCCGAGCATCTCAAGCGCAATCTCCGCCCCTATGATCTCCTGGGCACCACGGCTCGAAACCTCCTATGGGTGGTCTCGGCCATCAAGAAGACCGGCGAAGGGGCCCGGCTGGCCCAAAGGGTTTACCGTCTCCTGAACGAACTGGTCTACGACGACGGGGACCTGGTCTTCCCTATACGAACAGCCATTATTACCCGCATCATCTGCGGTGGAGCCGCGCCCGGGGAAATACTCAATCAATCCTTGAAACTCCTTTCCGAGGCCCGCCTGGCCCAGGAACCTCTGATCGTTCTTGGAGGAGAGACCTCTCAGCGGAAAAGCCTCGAAAGAGAGATCTTTCGGGCTATTGCAAAGGGCGAGCTGGCCGTAGCTCTCCAGCCCGTCATCAACATCCACACCGGCAAGACCATCTTCTACGAGGTCCTGGCCCGCTTCATCTCTGAAGGACACACCTTTTCGGCCGGGACTTTTATGCCCTCGGTGGAACACCTCGGGCTTTTCGAGGAGCTCGATCGGCAGATACTCTACAAGGCCATGGTACTGCTTAAGGAATCTCCGGAGATCGGCAAAGTGGCCGTAAACATTTCCCAGGAGTACGCCCTGCGGGAGCTCAGCAAAGACCTTCTGGCCTGGACCAAATCCATCGGTATTTATCCCGAGGATCTCATCCTGGAGATCAATGAGAGAAAAAGCACCTTTTCGCCCCTGGCTCTTTCCTCTAAACTCAATTTTCTCAAAGCCGAGGGCTTCACTCTGAGTCTCGATGACTTCGGAGTGGAGAGCGCCAACCTCTTTCTCCTGCGGGACATTCCCTGGGACCTGGTCAAGGTCGACGGACGCTTCGTGCGGGGCCTTCTCACCAACGATTTCGACCGCAAGGTCCTGCGGTTCCTATCAGAGTGCGCCTCACTTTTGGGTTTTAAACTGGTGGCCGAACAGGTGGAAGAGGAAAAAATCCTTAAAGAGGTGGCCCGGTACGGAGTGTTTTACGCCCAGGGATTTTATTGTGGAGAACCGGAGATTATTCCAGAGACCAGGTTTCTGAAGCCTCCAAAGACGGGGGAGGGGTAGCCTCTCCCCCGTTCCAGACTAGAGTTCTGCCTCCCCCCAACCCCTTTGGTGTCTTTGGTAAGAGTTAAGAAAAGGTAGCGCTCTTTGCGGGTTTTCACGGCCTATACTTTGAATCTATCTTCTTAAAAGATTGAAAATCAAGGTCAAAATCAAACTTAAAAGAAGGCAGGTAGCCAGAGGAAAGTAGAAAGTGAAGTTCCCTCTCCGGATAAAGATGTCCCCCGGAAGACGGGGAAGGCTCGAAAGTTTGGGGAGAGCCAGGGTTAAAAGCCCTGCGAGAACCAGAAAAATCCCGAAAAGGATAAGCATCTTCCCCATCTCCGCCAAAGGATTCATGGGCCTTTCCTCCTCCGACGGAATTTTTTATCGTAGCGTTCCTGCTCACTAAAAATACAGCCGCAGTAGGGTTGCCGGTAGAGGCCAAGCTCCAGGGCCTCTTTCTGGCCTTTGCGGTAACCCTCCCGAAAGTCCCGGTAAAGGAAGTTGAGACCGAAGCGCCGAGCCAGGGTCTCTCCGATGTCCCGAATAAGGTCGTGTTTCTGGAAGGGGCTGTAGAGGAGGGTGGTGGAAAAGGCTGAATGACCCAATTCTTTAGCCAGACGGGCCGTTTCACTCAGTCTCAAATAGTAACAGACCTCACAGCGGTCCTCCTCCCGGAAGACCACCTCTCGCAGGAACTCCCTCAGGCCGTAGTCCCGGTTCCAGATGACCTCAAGACTCCGCTTCTCGGCCACCTCTCTTAAAGCGGCCATTCGCTTGCGGAATTCGCGGTAGGGATGAATGTTGGGATTATAGAAAAACCCCACCGGCTCAAGACCTTCTTCCCGAAGGGTCCTAAGAGGGTAAAGCGTACAGGGCCCACAACAGATATGAAGCAGGAGGTTCCGGGATGTCATTTTCTCATTTTGGGGTCTATTAGAATCCTTGGTTCCCCTTGGGAGGGTTGCCCCCACCCGGCCTCCCCCAGAGGGGGAGGAGAAGTTTTGCCAAACTCTCGTCTATTAAAAAGTTTGGGCCGAAACGGTACAAATGGCAAGGGGGGTGCAGGGATCTTGATCTGGATCAAGGCTCTTCTCTTTGAAGGTATTATTCTGAAATCAGGAGGTTTAAGGGATGCGTTGTCCGGGACAGGACACCCGTTACTGGAAAGAAGACGCCATCTTTGAGGAGCCATGCCCTTTTTGCGGGGAGGAAATTGAGTTTTTCAAGGACGACACCGTTCGGAAGTGCCCGGCCTGCGGGCGCCAGGTACCCAACCCGCGCATGGATTTCGGTTGTGCGGCCTATTGTCGATTTGCCGAACAGTGCCTGGGGAATCTTCCCCCGGAGCTCCTGGCCCAGCGCGGCGAGCTTTTGCGAGAAAGGGTAGGTCTGGCGGTAAAACGCATCCTGGGGCGGGATTTTGCCCGACTGGAAAGGACGCTGGCCCTGGTCCAGAAGGTGGAAGCTCTTCTCAAGACGCAGAAGCGCTCCCCGGGAGCCTCGTTGATTGCGGCTTACTTCTTTTACCTTGAACCTCCGGAAAGGGACCAGGTGGCTGAGGATACTCGCCTGCCCGAGGTCCTCAAGGAAGAGGTTCGGGGGTTGCTCGAGGTCCTGCCCGAAAATCCCGAACCCGAAGACTTTTTGAAGGAGGAAACCCATGGCTAAGGCTTGGCGTAAGATCATCGAGATCGATGAGGAACTCTGTGACGGCTGCGGGCAGTGTGTAACGGCCTGCGAAGAGGGTGCCATCCAGATCGTAAACGGCAAGGCCCGCCTGGTGGCGGAAAAGCTCTGTGACGGGCTGGGGGCCTGCATCGGCGAGTGTCCCAGGGGGGCCCTCAGGATCGTGGAGCGTGAGGCCGAACCCTTCGACCACCGAGCCGTGGAGGAACATCTGAAGCGTCTGCAGGCCGAGGCCCGGTCCTTTGAACTGGCCTGCGGCTGTCCAGGGAGTCAGGTACGAGAGTTTTCCGCCAGACCCGCGGGCCCCAGCGCGGGACACATTCCCTCGGCCCTCACCCAGTGGCCGGTCCAGATCCGACTGGTCCCCCCCACGGCTCCTTTTCTCAGGGGAGCCGACCTCCTGATCGCGGCCGATTGCGTGCCCGTGGCCTATCCCGAACTTCACACCCGTCTGCTTCCCGGCAAGAAGATCATGATCGGTTGTCCCAAGTTCGATCCGGCCGAGGAGTACGTGGCACGCCTCTCCGAGGTCCTGCGACAGGCTCAACCCCGAAGTGTGACGCTGGCCATTATGGAGGTCCCCTGCTGTCGGGGACTGGCCCTGATCCTGGAGGAGGCCCGCAAACGGGCGGGAACGGATATACCCATCCGGACCCTGGTGGTGAGCGCCCAGGGAGAAATCGTACGAGAGGAAGAACTCTAATTAGGCCCGCACGCGGGAGGAGACCGAGATGCAGTGGACCCCTGAGGCCGAAGCCTGGTTGAAACGGGTACCCTTTTTCGTGAGGAAACGGGTCAAAAAAGAGGTCGAAGCCTGGCTTTCCGCCCAGGGCAAATCCCGGGTCACCGAAGAAGATTTTCTGCGAGCCAAAGAAGCCCTGCGGGGCAAGGCTTCGGAGGCCCGGGAGGGTTACGCCGTTGAGGCCTGTTTTGGGGGAGCGGGCTGCGAGAACGCCCTTACCGATTCTCGAAAACTGCTGGAAGCCGTGGAAGAGATCCTTCGCCAGGCCCAACTTACGGAGTTTCTTCGCCAGAAGGTGGGCGGCCCACTCAAACACCATCACCAGTTCCGGGTGGCCTTCTCGGAGTGTCCTAACGCCTGTTCCCGCATACACATCGCGGATTTCGCCGTCCACGGACGCATCCTTTTCGAAATAGAATCCGGACTCTGCAGTTTCTGTGAGTCCTGTCTGGAGGTCTGCGAGGAGGAGGCCATCACCTTGGGAGAAGCCGGTCCCCTGGTGAACGAAGAGAGGTGTGTGGCCTGCGGGGCCTGCACCCGGATCTGCCCCACGGGGGCTCTTCGGGAGAGCGGCCGCGGATGGCGTATCCTGGTGGGAGGGAAACTGGGCCGCAGACCCCGACTGGCCACCGAACTGGTCCCCTTCACCGATGCCGAAGGCGTCCTGAAAAACCTCAAGAAGGTGTTAGACCTCTATAAGCAGGAGAACCTCCGAGGGGAAAGACTGGGAGTCATCATAGAACGGATGGGCTGGGAAAATTTCAAGAAAAAAGCCCTTTAAGAAAGCGCATCACCTCCTCGGGAAGTTTCTTGGCCCACATGATATGAATGTAGGTTTGATCCGCCTCGATCCTTATCTGGCGACTGAGGCCTACCAGCCCTAGATTTAAGGCCAGATCTTTTTCTGAGTTTTCAAGGCTTCCGCGAAGGTAAAGCGGAAAAGTCTCCTTCTCGAAAGCCAGAACCTTATTCGCATACACACAGGCCCCGCCTTGTGAAAGGTCCTTAAGAGTGAAGATCTGCCCTGAAGAGGCCATAATCTTTTCGAACTCCTCGACCACGCTCTCATTCTCATCTATGATCAGATCGTAAACATACCCCTTCTTTATGTGACCGAGAGCCTCTCCGGAAAGATTGGTATCCCTCAGAAGAAAGTATTTTCCGGAGAGAAGAGCCTCAAAGAGGCTTAAAGGTAGAACCGAGAAAAAAATGACCCTCTCTCCGGGAACCTTCAGCCGGGGCTCAACCCGGGGGTTCACGAAATCGATCTGAACCAGGTTTTTGGCAGCCTTGCGAACGATTCCCTGCAAAACATAGCGGGCCTTGGAAGTGGCTATCACCG
>WFPH01000115.1 GCA_015487645.1 Thermosulfurimonas sp.
GGGGATGGCACCGGTGTTCACGGATGGTGCCGTCCGGTAGTATGTGGAACACCCGGAAGCCCTTGGCCGTGAGAAGGTCCGAGAGGAACCAGCGGTGACAGCACCAGGGGAGAGCCTCCGCGCACATCACGGCTGTGGTTCCCCTTCCCGCAAGCTCAAGGAGTTCCGCTAAAGCCTTCTGAAATTCCGCGGTTTGCATGTGATCGGCGTAGCCCCTGAATCCGGGGCTGGTGAGGGCGGTGTTCGGGGAGTCCGGTCTCGGACGACGCCAGCCTCCGAGTCCTTCAAGATGTTTATAACCGAGGCCGTGGGCTTCGAGAAAAGGAGCCAGGTTTTCCTTCCGGAAATGGGGAAATTTCTTGGAGCCCGGGTAGCGCCGGATATCTACTAGGACACGGATTTCGAACCGTTCGAGAAGCGCCAGGAAGGCCTCGGCCGAGTGTCGGGAGTGTCCCACGGTATAAAGGATCTTTTTCATTTGAGCGCCTCTCTTTTTTCTGGTTTAATCATAGCTCATCTATGGCGGTCGCGGTGCGGGTGGAAGGCCTGGTCAAGGATTACGGGAAGCTGCGGGCCCTCTCCGGGATCTCTTTCGAGATCCCAGAAGGGGAACTCTTTGCCCTCCTTGGGCCGAACGGTGCTGGGAAAACCACCACCATTCGGATCCTCACGGGTCTCACCCGACCCACCGCGGGACGGGCCTTCTTTTTCGAGCGGGACATCTTTTCCTCTCCCCTTTATGCCAAGAGGCTGGCCGGCCTGGTGCCCCAGGCCACCAATCTGGATCTGGAGCTCACGGTCTGGGAAAATCTCCTCATCCACGGGCTCCTTTTCGGAATGGATCGCCGGAGTATCCAGATGCGGGCCCGCGAATTGCTTGAGTTTTCCGGGCTCTGGGATCGACGCAACCACAAGGTAAAGACCCTATCCGGGGGGATGCGACGGAGGCTTCTCATTATCCGGGCCCTGATGCACGAGCCGCGCATCCTTTTCCTGGACGAACCCACCGTGGGCCTGGACCCTCATATCCGGCGCCGTCTCTGGGGCCTTATCAAGCAAATCCAGACCCGGGGTACCACCATCCTCCTTACCACCCATTACATCGAAGAGGCGGAGTTCCTGGCCGACCGGGTGGCCTTTCTCGACCGGGGACGTATCGTGGCCCTGGATACCCCGCAAAACCTTATGACCCACTTGGGAGAGGCGGCCGTCGACGTGGTCACCCCGGAAGGTCTCAAGACCAAATTTTTTCCCAACCGGGAGGAAGCTGAAAGGGAAGCCATGAAGCTTTCCCGGGCCGGCGAAACCGTGACCATCCGGCGGGTGAACCTGGAAGATGCCTTCCTGCATTTCACCGGGAGGAAGGTATGAGGGGCTTCCTGGCGGTCTATCTACGCGAACTTCTCATCATCTGGCATCGCCTGCCGCGTATGCTCCTTTCCTTTTCCGTCTCCCCTACGCTCTACCTTGTGGCCTTCGGCTTCGGTCTGGGAAAGAATCTCACCGTGGGCGAGCGCCCCTACCTCGAGTTTCTCGTTCCCGGAGTGGTGGCCGCCAGCTCCATGATGCAGGGTTTCGGGATCAATGTGGAGATCAACGTGGCCCGCTTCTACCTCCGTATCTTTGAGGAATTTCAGGCCGCTCCCATCTCGAACTGGTCCTATGTCTTGGGGGAAATCCTAGGGGGCGTGACCCGGGCTTTTCTTTCTACTTTCGTGATTTTGGCCATCACGGCCCTGGCCGGTATCCATCTCCATTTCGGCCCGGTATTTTTCCTGGGGGTCTTTCTCAACGCCTTCGTCTTCGCTTCCCTGGGAGTGACCTCGGCCATGCTCATT
This sequence comes from Thermosulfurimonas sp., assembly GCA_015487645.1. Taxonomy (GTDB): domain Bacteria; phylum Desulfobacterota; class Thermodesulfobacteria; order Thermodesulfobacteriales; family Thermodesulfobacteriaceae; genus Thermosulfurimonas_A. Next base: position 1,839 of record WFPH01000115.1, read on the forward strand.
CGATCCCACGCCGACCAGGCCCTGGTCACCAATTTCATCATTACGCCCATGGTCTTTCTGGGAGGGACTTTTTTCCCGGTGGAAGGGCTTCCGGCCTGGGCTAGAGTGCCACTCAAACTCCTGCCCCTGACCCACGCCTCCCACCTCATCCGCTCCGCGGCTTACGGGAAGCCCGTGCCCATGGTATCTCTTCTCATCTTGGGAGCTCTGGCTTTCGGGGGGTTCTTTCTGGCCTATCGCTCGGTGGACCGGGCCAGGGATTGAAGCTACCCTTGAATCCCAAAGGGGTTTAATTTAAGCTTTGCGTTGAGGATGAGCGTGGGCGTGAATCCCAGGGCTTATGTGCCTGAGGGCACCAGAGGCTCAAGGAAGACCCGTGGAAGAGGCCGGCGCTGGTGGTTCGGGCTGCTGGCCTTGTTTTTTCTCAGTGGGCTTGCAGGGGGTCTCTATTTCGAGTGGCGCTATAGGGTGGCCATCAGGGAACTTGCGGATCTCAGGGCCGAAAATGCTGAGCTTTCCAAGAAGATAGAAGCCCTCAAAAAGAATCCGGCCCTTTACGAGGAGGTGGCCCGCAAGAAATATGGTTACGTCAAGAAAAACGAGAGACTCATCATCTTTGAGAAAGGGAGGTAGGGTATGAGTCTTTCCACTTCAGATTTCCGGCGAGGACTCAAGATCGAATGGGAGGGAAAGCCTTACGAAGTCCTGGAGTATCAGCATTCCAAGGTGGCCAAAGGACAGGCCACGGTCCGGACCAAGCTTCGGGACCTTACCACCGGAAGGGTCCTGGAGGTGAACTTCCGCTCGGGGGACACCTTCGAGAGACCGGATCTCGAAGAAAAAGAGGTGCAGTATCTCTATCAGGAAGGCGACCGCTACGTTTTCATGGATCTTGAGGTCTACGACCAGATCTACCTGGACAGGGATCAGCTGGGGGAGGCCTGGAAGTTCCTCCAGGAGAATGTGGTCGTGAGGGTGCTCTACTATAAGGGCAAGCCTATCGGGGTGGAGCTTCCCAATACCGTGGAACTCCGGGTGGTGGAGACTGAACCCGGCGTGCGGGGAGACACGGTCTCCGGCGGTTCCAAACCGGCCAAGCTCGAGACCGGGGCCGTGGTGCAGGTGCCGCTTTTCATCAATGAGGGGGACGTGATCAAGGTGGACACCCGTACCGGGGAGTACGTGGAGAGGGTCAGTTAATGCTTACCCTAAAGCGTCTTCGGGAGTTCAAGGAATATCTGGAAAGCGGGGCTTTTCTGGAAGACTTTGAGATGCGGCCTCCGGACGGGCAGGCGGAGATGCTGGAGATGATCGACCTCCTCTGGGAAATCTGCGAGAAGGCCGACGAGATCATGACCGAACATTTTTATCGCCGGCTGAGGGAAAAGAGTTCTTCTTAAATGCCGTACTTTGTCCGGGCCCGGACTTACCTGCGCTACGCCGAGGAGGAGTTCCGCCGGGGGCATTTCGAGGAGGCTTTTCTCCTGGCGGCCAAGGCCATCTGGGCCCTGGTCCAGGTAGAGGCCCCGAAGGAGAAACCCGAACCCGAGAGACTGCTGGCCGAGCTTGAGCGAGCCGCCGAGCCGGAGGTGGCCAGGTTCTTCCGGCGGGGCTGGGAGCGTTTCCGGGAGGGCCCTTCGGCCGAAGAAGCCCGGGAGCTGGCCTCTTCGGCTCTCAGGTGGGCCCGTGAGATCCTCTCCCCCATCCTCGGGCCCTCCTTATGATTCCGCGTGTCCTGGTTTCTTTCTGGGAAAAGACCCGTTCCTTCTATCGGCCCCTGGCCTGGGTTTACGGCCTGGCGGTGAGCGGCCGGGTCCGGGCTTACGAGCGGGGCTGGCTCAAGAGGCGACATCCCGGGGTCTTCTCGGTGGCCGTGGGAAACCTTTCCCTTGGAGGAGAAGGCAAGACGCCGTTCACCCTGGCCTTGACCGAGCTCTTCCAGGCCCTGGGAGGCCGACCGGTGGTCATTCTCAGGGGATACGGCG
>WFPH01000116.1 GCA_015487645.1 Thermosulfurimonas sp.
TCCCTGTGAGGTAGGGTAGACAGATTTTAAAATCGATTTTAAATTAAGAAAGACCTTAATTTAGGATTAAGGAGGCCTTTGATGGACACCAGGGCGAGGTTCAAGAAGAAAGGTGCCCCCAAGGTCCAAAACAAGACGGCTCAGGTCATTTATGAAAGACTGGGTGAAGATGTGCTTACTACTCCGGCCCGGGTGGAGCGCCGGGGGACCACTCCCTGTCTTTTTGGTAAAGGGGGTACCTGTTGCCGGGTCTGCAATATGGGGCCCTGCCAGGTAGTGGAAGGAGTGGAAGAGCTGCGCGGGGTTTGCGGAGCTAGCGCGGCTACGGTGGTGGCCCGGAACTTCGGGCGTATGGTGGCCAGCGGTGGGTCGGCTCACTCCGACCATGGTCGCCAGGTAGCTATTGATTTTTATGAGACCGTGCATGGAGAGACCCCCTTTGAGGTCAAGGACAAGCGGAAGCTCAGGGTGGTAGGCCAGGCTTTCGGGGTGGACCCTGACCAAGAAGAAAGCGAGGTTTTGAAACAGATGGCGGAGGCCGCCCTTGCAGTCTTCAACCAGCAGGAGGGCGAGATCCCACTCCTGAGAAGGGCGCCTGAGAAACGCCAGCAACTCTGGCGGGAGCTCGGGGTCTGGCCCCGGGGTGTTGATCGGGAGGTGGTGGAGCTCCTGCATCGCACTACCATCGGCGTGGATCAGGATCACCGGAGTATTTTCATGGCCTGTGCCCGCACGGCGCTTGCGGATGGCTGGGGTGGTTCCATGGTGGCCACCGAGCTTCAAGATCTAATGTTCGGAAACCCCGGCCCTATCAAGGCCCGAGTGAACATCGGGCTGAGCGTTATCCGGGAGGACATGGTCAACGTGGCTGTGCACGGGCACGAGCCGGTGCTGGCCGAGGCCCTGGCCATGGCCGCGAGCGACCCGGAGATCTTGGAGGAGGCCAAGAAGGTTGGGGCCAAGGGGGTGAATCTGGCCGGTATCTGCTGTACCGGAAACGAGATCCTTATGCGGCGGGGAATCCCGGTGGCCGGAAGCTTCCTCCAGCAGGAAGCGGCTATCGCTACCGGAGCCCTTGAGGCCGTGGTAGTGGATGTGCAGTGTATCATGCAGAACGTGGCCGAGATTGCCAAACATTTCCATACTGCGGTGATCACTACCAATCCTAGGGCCCGGATGGAGGGCGGTATCCACATAGAGTTCGACGCCCGAAAGGCCCTGGATTGCGCCAAGCAGATCCTGCGCGAGGCCATCGCCCGGTTCCCGAAGCGGGATAAATCCAAGGTAAACATCCCGGATCATTCCGTGGACGTGATTGTGGGGTTCAGTCACGAGACCATCCTTTACATGCTCGGTGGCCGTTTCAGGGCCTCCTACAAGCCGCTCAACGAGAACATTATCAATGGCAAGATCCTGGGGGTGGCGGCCATCGTGGGGTGCGACAACTTCCGGGTGGATGAAGAGGTGCACGTGGAGTTAGCCAAGGAGTTGATTGCGAACAATGTTCTGGTGGTAACCACAGGTTGTGCGGCTACGGGGCTGGGGCGGGCCGGCCTTCTGCGTCCGGAGGCCGCGGAGCTCGCCGGAGATAGCCTGCGAGAGGTGCTTGAGGCCGTGGGATGTCCGCCGGTCCTTCACATGGGTTCCTGTGTGGACAACAGCCGGGTCCTCATGGCCCTTACGGAGATGGTCAATACCGGGGGGCTGGGCGAGGATATTCCGGATCTTCCGGCTATCGGCTGTGCTCCCCAGTGGATGAGCGAGAAAGCCATTACCATCGGGCAGTATTTCGTGGCCAGCGGGGCCTGCGTGGTCTTCGGGCCGGACTTCCCGACCCTCAAAAGCCAGGTGGCCACGGACTTTCTTTTTCACGAGATGGAGCGGATCTTCGGGGCCCGCTGGCTGGTGGCCCGAACGGCTTCCGAGTTTGCCAGCGTGATGATCGATAAAATTAATGAAAAGAGGAAAAAGCTCGGGATCGATAAGCCCAAGCCCAGGGTTCTCTTCGACATGGCCATGCGGCGGGCACTCGAGAGCCCGAAGGTCACCAGTCCTTTCCATGGGCTGGGCTGTTTTGGTCCTATGCATCTCAGGGTTTCGCCGGAGGAGGAAAAGAAGGCCTAAAACCACGAAAGGAGGACTTTGATGGCCAAGAAGTCTGGAAAGGTCCTCGTGGTGGGGGGAGGAATCGCCGGGATCCAGACCGCGCTGGATCTCGCGGAGCTGGGCTATTACGTCTACCTGGTGGAGAAGAAGGCCACCATCGGGGGCGTGATGGCCAAGCTCGACAAGACCTTCCCCACCAACGATTGCAGTATCTGAATTCTGGCGCCGAAAATGGTGGAGGCCGGTCGGTCTCCCAACATCGAAATCCTGACCCTGGCCGAGGTGGAAGGTCTTTCCGGGCGGCCGGGTAACTTCAAGGCCCAGGTCAGGATCCGTCCTCGTTACATTGATCCGGACAAGTGCACAGCCTGCGGGCAATGCATGCAGTATTGTCCCCGGGAAGCGGTGGACGAATATAACGAGAGACTGGACTTCACTCGGGCGGCTCGGATCGACTTTCCCCAGGCCGTACCCACGGCCTACTACATCGACGAGGAGCGGTGTCTGCGTCTCAACCACGAAACCTGCATGATCTGCACCAACGTTTGCGGGCCCAAGGCCATCGATTTTTCTCAGGAGCCCGAGGTGCGGGAGCTTGAGGTGGGGGCGGTGGTGCTATGTCCGGGGTTCGGGGAGGTGCCGGAAGAGTCCCTGGAGAAGTACGGCTACGGGATCTATCCCGACGTGATGACCAGCCTGGAGGTCGAGCGTCTAATGTGCGTCTCCGGCCCCACGGAAGGTGAGATCCTTCGGCCTTCCGATCTCTCCCATCCGCGCAAGATCGCCTTTCTCCAGTGTGTGGGCTCGCGGGACGTTTCCTGCGGGAGACCCTTCTGCTCCTCGGTGTGCTGCATGTACGCCATGAAAGAGGCCTCCATGCTCAAAGAACATGCCCCGGAGGCCGAGATCGCCCTCTTTTTCATGGACGTGCGCACGCAGGGCAAGGGCTTTGATGCGGCCTTTGAACGGGCAGTGGAGAAATACGGTCTCCGCGTGGTGCGGGCCCGGGTGCCCAAGGTGGAGCAGGTCGACGGACGTTTGGGGCTCACCTATGTCACGGAGGACGGCGAGGTCCACCGGGAGCTTTTCGATATGGTGGTCCTTTCGGTGGGGCTTTCGGCGCCGGCCGGGGCGGAGGAACTGGCTCAGAAGTTCGGTATCGAGCTCAATCCTTTCGGCTTCGCCAGGACCTCGGTAGATGATCCTCTTACGGTCAAGCCCGGCATATACGTGGCCGGGGCCTTCCAGGGGCCGAAGGACATTCCCGAGAGCGTGATGCAGGCCAGTGGGGCCGCGGCCCGGGTGTCCGAACTGCTCTCGGAGGTGCGCGGAAAGGACGCCGTGGAAAAGAGTTTTCCGCCCGAGGATGAAGAGCTTCTTTCGATGCCGGTGAGGATCGGGGTTTTCGTGTGCCACTGCGGGGTGAACATTGCCGGGGTGGTGGACGTGCAGGCCGTGAAGGAGTATGCGGAAAAGCTACCGGGAGTGGTCTACGCGGACACCACGGTTTATTCCTGTGCCCAGGATTCTCTGGAAAGGCTCAAAGAGATCATCCAAGAGCACAAACTAAACCGCTTGGTAATTGCGGCCTGCAGCCCAAGGACTCACGAACCTCTCTTCCAGGAGACCCTGCGGGAAGCCGGGCTCAACCTGGCCCTGGTGGAGATGGCTAACATCCGGGATCAGTGTGCCTGGGTGCACGGGGACGATCCGGAGGCCGCCACCGCCAAGGCCAAGGACCAGGTGCGGATGGCGGTGGCCAAGGCCCGGAGGCTCAGGCCGCTTGAACTTCAGAAGGTGAAGGTTACGCCCTCGGCCCTGGTGATCGGCGGAGGGGCAGCCGGGATGACGGCGGCCCTTTCCATCGCTGAGCAGGGCTTCGAGGTCTATTTGGTAGAAAAGGAGGCCGAGCTGGGCGGGAATCTCCGCCGGGTGCGTTTCCTAGCCGAGGGGGAGGATCCGCGGAAGATCCTGAAGGACCTGATCAAAAAAGTGGAAAAGCATCCCCGGATCAGGGTCTTCACGCAGGCCACGGTGGAGAACATTTCGGGGTATGTAGGCAATTTCACCTCCACCATCCGTACGGAGAAGGGCTCCGAGGTGGTGAACCACGGAGTGGTGGTGGTAGCCACTGGAGGCCACGAGTATAAGCCGGCAGGTTATCTCTACGGGAAAAGCCCCAAGGTGATTACTCAGCTTGAGTTTGAAGAAAAGCTGGCCCGGGGGAAACGCTCCCTCGGAAAGGTCAAGCGGGTGGTGATGATCCAGTGTGCCGGCTCGCGTGGGGAAGAGCTTTCCCACTGCAGCAAGCTCTGCTGTCAGCAGGCGGTAAAAAATGCCCTGCGGCTCAAGGAAATCCAGCCCGAGGCCGAGGTCTTCATCCTTTACCGGGATATGCGTACTTACGGGTTTTATGAGGAACTTTACCGTGAGGCCCGCAATCGCGGAGTAATCTTCCTGCGCTATACTCCGGAGAGGCGTCCTGAGGTGGTGAAGAAGGGCAGGGGAGTGGCGGTTCGGGCCTACGATCAGCTCCTAGGCGAGGAGGTGGAGATCCCCGCGGACCTGGTGGTGCTTTCAGTGGGGATCGAGGCCGACCGGGAAAACCCGGTAGCCCAGATCCTGAAGACCCCACTTACCCCGGAGGGGTTCATTCTTGAGGCCCATGTGAAGCTGCGGCCGGTGGAGGTGGCGGTGGACGGAGTGTATG
>WFPH01000117.1 GCA_015487645.1 Thermosulfurimonas sp.
GCCGTCCACATCTGGTTCTGCCCCACCTCGGTGGTCACGATGGCCTCCCCCCGGGTGAGCTCGTAGAGCTTCTCGATCACAAACTGGGGTTTGATGTAATCGCCCTCCTGCTTGTAGGTGAGGGGATAGCGCTTTTTCCAGATCTCGATCTGCTCCCACCAGTCCTTGAACTGCTCGCGCCAGATCTTCTCCGGCCGCCCCACCTCCTTCACGATCTGAAGGAGCTTTTCCAGGGCCCGCTTGCAGTCGCCCACGATGGGCACGTCCACCCGAACGTTTTTCTGGATGGAGGTGGGGTCGATGTCGATGTGGATGATCTTGGCCATGGGGGCGAAGGCGTCCACCTTCCCGGTAACCCGATCGTCGAAACGGGCTCCCACCGCCAGGATGAGATCGCTGTTGGCCACCGCCATGTTGGCGTAGTAGGTGCCGTGCATGCCGAGCATACCCAGGGACTGGGGATGGGTCCCCGGAAAACCCCCCAGGCCCATCAGGGTCATGGTGACCGGAAGGTGGAGCCGCTCGGCCAGCTCCCGCAACTCTTCATGAGCTCCGGAGGCGATGGCCCCTCCGCCCACGAGCACCACCGGCCGGGTGCAGCTTTCCAGCAACCGATAGGCCTTTTCCACCTGGCGGGGATGAGGATCATAGACCGGCTGATAACTCCGGAGCTTTATCTCTTCGGGCCAGTGGAATTCTGCTTTTCCCTGCTGTACGTCCTTGGGAAGATCCACCAGCACCGGCCCGGGTCGTCCGGTGCGGGCGATGTGGAAGGCGGCCTTGAGGATCCGGGGGAGATCCTCGGTGCGCTTGACCAGGAAGTTGTGTTTGGTGCAGGGCCGGGTGATCCCGGTGATGTCCACCTCCTGGAAGGCGTCGTTTCCGATGAGCTTGGTGGGCACCTGTCCGGTGAGGACTACGATGGGGATGGAGTCCATGTAAGCGGTAGCGATCCCGGTCACGGTGTTGGTGGCCCCGGGACCGGAGGTCACCAGGCAAACACCCACTTTCCCGGTGGAACGAGCATAACCGTCGGCCGCATGGGCCGCTCCCTGTTCATGTCGCACGAGCACGTGCTTGATCTCCGGGGTTTTATAGAGCTCATCGTAGATGTCGATAACTGCGCCCCCAGGGTATCCGAAAATAACCTCCACGCCCTCTCGCTTCAGGGCCTCTACAATCATCTGGGCCCCGGTCATAACCTTGCTCACCGCCTAACCTCCTTCCTGTTTTATTAATTCGTAGATCCGGTCTTTGAGAGCCAGCTTTTCCTTCTGGATTTGCTTCTTGCGCACCTCTTCTTCCGTCGAAAGGTAGGCTTTGCGCACCAGCTCTTCGAGTTCTCGTTCCAGAGCCTGGTGTTTCTCAAAAAGCTCCCTTATCTCCGGATTTTTCTCGGCATACTTTTTCACTAATTCCTTATCCATAGGCCTCTCCTTTTAGTGGGATTTAGTAGGCTTGTCAAGATTTGTGAAAAATGTCTCAAGAAGGGAATAAGAATCATCTCTAAGATTTATGCTAGCTAAAGAGACCTCTTTAAGTCAAGAGGAAATTTTTGGTGAGAAAATTTTCACAAAAGCTTTTCTTTAAAAGATGCTTGAAAGGCCGGGGGAGCCGTAGTAATAAGGAAACTCCAGGTCAATTCCTGCTTCAGGAGGGTTGGAATGGCGGAAGGCCGTACTTACAGGATTGCCGTGATTCCGGGAGACGGTACCGGTCCGGAAGTTATCCGGGAAGGGGTGAAGGTGCTTGAGGCGGCGGCCGGTCGCTTCGGTTTCAAGCTTGATCTGAATTATTTTGATTGGGGCGGGGAACGATATCTTCGCACCGGTGAGACCATCCCCGAAGGCGGTATCGAGGAACTCAAGAAACACGACGCCATCTATCTCGGGGCTATTGGGCATCCCGAGGTGAAGCCTGGAATCCTTGAGAAGGGGATCCTTCTCAGGATTCGGTTCGAGCTTGACCAGTACGTCAATCTCCGGCCCGTGAAGCTCTATCCCGGGGTCTGGACCCCGATCAAGGACAAAGGACCGGAGGATATAGACTTCGTGGTGGTGCGGGAGAACACCGAAGGGCTTTATGCCGGAGGGGGCGGTTTCTTACGCAAGGGTACCCCTTCCGAGGTGGCTGTCCAGGAGTCCATCAACACCCGTTTCGGGGTTGAGCGCTGCATCCGATTTGCCTTTGAGTACTGCCGCAAACGCAACAAAAAGAAAAAGGTCACCTTAGTGGGCAAGACCAACGTGCTTACCTACGCCTGGGATCTCTGGGAGCGGACCTTTTACGAGGTGGCCAAAGAGTACCCGGACATTGAGGTCGACTACGCCCATGTGGATGCTACCTGTATGTGGTTCGTGAAAAACCCGGAGTGGTTTGATGTGATCGTGACCGACAACATGTTCGGGGACATCATCACCGACCTCGGAGCCATGATCCAGGGCGGCATGGGGATCGCCGCGGGCGGAAACATCAATCCCGAGGGGGTTTCCATGTTTGAGCCCATCGGGGGTTCGGCCCCGAAGTATACGGGAAAGAACGTGATCAATCCCCTTGCGGCCATCTGCGCCGGTATGATGATGCTTGAGCACCTGGGCGAGGAGGAGGCTGCCCGGGCCATCGAGGCCGCGGTGATCAAGGTCTGCCGCGATCACCTGAAGAGCATGTCGGCCGGCAAGATGGGGTATACCACGAGCGAGGTAGGGGATCTCGTGGCCCGCTACACCGCAGAAGGCGTGGAGCTTTAGGAATGTTTCCCTACCCGGAAGAACTTCCGATCGGCATAAATGACGATGAGCGAGGCCAGGATGATGGCTACGATCCCGAGAAGCATGCTTTTAACCATTTTTCCTCCTTTCTTCTCTTACGAAGAACCATACCGCCAGGCTTATACATAAGAGATAACCTCCGAAGCCAAGAGCGGCTAAAGAGGAAGAGAAATGGCCGCTCCCGAGAGGATGAAGGATGAGGGAAGCCCAGAAGAGGAGACCCAAATTCAGAATATGTTTGGCGAATTCTTTAACCATATGTAAAGCTTAGCGGAATCTTTAAGAAGGAGCAAGGGGAATGACCGAGCTTGAGGCGGCGCGGCAGGGACAAATTACCGAGGCCATGCGCAAGGCCGCGGAGGCCGAGGGAGTCTCGCCGGAGTTTATTCGGGAGGGGGTGTCCCGGGGAACCATCGTGCTGATCAAGGCCCGGCAGAGCGGGCAGGTGGTGGCCGTGGGCGAGGGGGTGCGCACCAAGGTGAACGCCTCCATCGGCACCTCAAGCGACCTTTGTGATCTGGAACTTGAGAAACGCAAGGCCCGGCTTGCGGAGGATACCGGGGCCGACACCCTGATGGAACTTTCAGCCGCCGGAGACATTGATCACATCCGCCGGGAGATCATCGCCACCGTGAGCCTTCCGGTGGGAAACGTGCCTCTCTACCAGGCTTTTTGCGAGACCCTTCAGAAATACGGCGATCCGGCAAGGCTAGATCCGGAATATCTCTTTGAGCTCATTGAGCGCCAGTGTGCGGACGGGATCGCCTTCATGGCCATCCACTGCGGCATAAATCTCTTCACCCTGGAGCGCCTTAAGGCCCAGGGCTACCGCTACGGGGGGCTGGTCTCCAAGGGCGGGGCTCTCATGGCCCAGTGGATGGTGAAAAACGGGCGGGAGAATCCCCTTTACGAGCAATTTGACCGTCTCGTAGAGATACTCAGAAAGTACGACACCGTGCTTTCGCTTGGAAACGGGATGCGGGCCGGGGCCATACACGATTCGCTTGATCGGGCCCAGGTGGCTGAACTTCTTATCAACTGTGAACTGGCAGAGAGAGCCAGGGAAGCCGGTTGCCAGGTCATGGTGGAGGGTCCGGGGCACGTGCCGTTGGATGAGATCGAGACCTCGGTTAAACTGGCCAAAAAGATGAGCGGCGGGGCCCCGCACTACATGCTCGGGCCCCTTCCCTGCGATGTGGGTGCCAGCCAAGACCACATCACCGCGGCGGTGGGGGCGGCCCTTTCGGCCTGGTACGGGGCGGATCTCATCTGCTATGTAACCCCGGCCGAACACTTGGGACTTCCCAATGAAGAGGACGTGGTGGTCGGGGTGCGAGCGGCGCGGCTTGCGGCTCACATCGGAGATGCGGTGAAACTTCGGGGGCGTGCGGATCAGCGAGACAAAGCCGTGAGCAAGGCCCGGCGGGATCTCAACTGGGCCGAACATCTGAAACATCTCCTTTTTCCGGAAGAGGCCCAGCGTTTCATCACCGAGCGCCGCTCCGTCCGCGGCAAACGCTGCTCCATGTGCGGAGAACTCTGCGCCCTGGACAATGCTGAAGTGGTCTTCCGGGAGTTCCTGCGCGGGGAGAAGCTCTAAGGCGCAGGGACTCTCGTAAGA
>WFPH01000118.1 GCA_015487645.1 Thermosulfurimonas sp.
GGTTCCCCCATCATCCGTCGGAGTTCTCTTTCCCTTTCCTCCGGGCTCAAGGCCCTCACCCGGGTGTAGGTCCGCCCGTCCACCACCTCCTTTTCCACGGCAAAGTGGTGATCTGCCAGACGAGCTATCTGCGGAAGATGGGTGATGCAGAGAACCTGTTCCCTTCGGGCCAGAGCCCTGAGTTTCTCCCCTACCCTCACGGCTGTAAGACCTCCGATTCCGGCGTCCACCTCGTCAAAGACCAGGCAGGCCGTCCGGTCCTTTTCGGCCAGAAGTCCCTTGAGGGCCAGGAAGATCCGCGAAAGCTCCCCGCCGGAGGCCACTTTCTCGAGAGGCCTTTCCGGAGTGCCGGGATTGGTCCGCACCAGGAAACGCACCCGATCGAGCCCGAAAGGCGTGAGATTTTCCGGACGGGCTTCCTCGGCCGTAACCTCCACCCTGAATTCCGCCCCGGAAAGGGCCAGGGCTTCAAGCTCCCGGGTGACCAGCTCCGAGAGTCTCCGGGCCGCCGACCGCCTTTTTGACGAAAGCTCAAAGGCCAGAGCCAGGGCCTCCTCGGCCAGTTCCCCTTCCCTTTTGCGAAGCTCCTGCAGTTTGTCTTCCCCGCACTCCAGGGTCTCCCGGCGTCGTTTAAGATCCTCCAGGGTGGCCAGGATCTCCTCCACCGTGGCTCCGTACTTGCGCTTGAGATTCTCGAGCCGCGCCAGGCGGGCCTCCACTTCCTCAAGCCGGGCGTCGTCCTCGGGAAGCCCCGATAGTCTGTCCGAAAGCTCCCGGGAAGCCTCCAGAACTTCGTAGTAGGCTTCCTCAAGACGCCCCAGGAGAGGAGAAAGCTCGCCTTCGATCCGGGCGAGCTCCCTGATCCGGGCCAGGGCCCGGGAAAGGGCCTCGGAGGCGTTCTCGAGGGCCTCGGTCCCTTCCAGCAGCCCATCCTTGAGACGGGTGAGGTTCCGGAGGATCTCTCTTTCCCGAAGGAGGGACTCGTCCTCGCCGGGCGAAAGGCCGGCTTCCTCGATCTCCCGGATCTGGAAATCCAAAAAATCCCGCTCCCTTTCGGCCTGGGCCAGCTCCGTCTCGAGTCTTTTCCTTTCTTCGGCCACCAGCCGCCATCTGGAAAAGGCTTCCCCGTAAGCCTCGCGCTCTTCCGCCAGCCCGGCGAAAGCGTCAAGGAGGTTCAACCGGTATTCCGGGGAGAGGAGGGCCCGAAACTCGTGCTGACCGGTGAGCACCACCAGGCCGCCCGTAAGTGCGGTGAGCATCTTCAGGGTGATCGGGGTGCCGTTTACGAAGATACGGGATCTTTCCGGGGTGATAACCCGACGTACCAGGATCTCGTCAGCCGGCTCAAGCCCAAGGGCCTCAAGCCTCCGGGGGAGATCCGGCCCGGAAAAAAGGGCTTCCACCACGGCTTCCTCCGAGCCCGGCCGTAGGTAATCCGGGCTAGCCCTCTCCCCCAGCACGAGACGCAGGGCCTTTACCAAAAGGGATTTTCCGGCCCCGGTCTCCCCGGTAAAGACCGTAAGCCCGGGACCCAGAGAAATAGCCGCCTCCTCGATGAGGAGGAAGTTTTTGAGACGGAGTTCAAGCAACATGATTTTTAATTATAAACATGCTAAAATACCGGCGAAAACACTCTGGAGGGAGTCATGGCTTTGGACAAAAAGAAGGCGGTGGAAGCCGCCATTGCCCAGCTCGAGCGCCAGTTCGGAAAAGGCGCTATCATGCGGCTCGGGGAGAAGGAAAAACGCATTGAGGTCCGGGCCATCCCTACAGGCTCGCTTTCCCTAGACATCGCCACCGGCATCGGGGGCATTCCCCGGGGCCGCATCACGGAGATTTTCGGCCAGGAATCTTCCGGAAAAACCACTCTGGCTCTCCACATCGTGGCTCAGGCCCAGCGGGCGGGAGGCGTGGCGGCCTTCATCGACGCCGAGCATGCCCTGGATGTCCATTACGCCGAAAAGCTCGGGGTCAAGGTGGACGATCTTCTGATCAGCCAGCCCGACACCGGTGAACAGGCCCTTGAGATTGCGGAAGTATTGGCCCGAAGCGGGGGGGTGGACGTGATCGTGGTGGACTCGGTGGCCGCTCTGGTTCCGGCGGCCGAGCTTGAAGGCGAAATGACCGATCAGCAGGTGGGCCTCCAGGCCCGTCTCATGTCCAAGGCCATGCGAAAGCTCACCTCGGTGATCGCCAAGACCGAGACCGCCGTGGTCTTCATCAATCAAACCCGCATGAAGATCGGGGGGTTCACCTACGGTCAGCAGGAAACCACCACCGGAGGCATGGCCCTCAAATTCTATGCCACTCTGAGGCTCGACATCCGCCGCATCGGTCAGGTGAAGGAAGGACAAGAACAGATCGGCAACCGCACCAAGGTGAAGGTAGTCAAGAACAAATTGGCCCCGCCTTTCCGGGAAGCCGAATTTGACATCCTCTTCGGGGAAGGGATCTCAAGGGAGGGTGAGCTCATCGATCTAGGTATAGCCATGGGCGTAATTGAGAAAAGCGGCTCCTGGTTCTCGTACGGGGGCGAGAGGCTGGGTCAGGGGCGTGAGAACGTGCGGCGTTTGCTCAAAGAGAAGCCTGAACTGGCCCAGGAAATTGAGGCCCGCATCCGGGAGATGGCCGGGCTTCCTGCGCCCGAGCTCGCTTCCGAGGAAATCTAAGGGATGGAACTCCCCGAGCTTAGAGAGCGTCTCTCCGGCCTCACCGTCCTGGTGGTGGGTGATGTGATGCTCGATCAGTACTTCTGGGGCGAAGTCCGTCGCATCTCGCCTGAGGCCCCGGTGCCGGTCTTCGAGCTTCGCGAGATCTCCCACGCCCTGGGAGGAGCGGCCAATGTGGCCGCCAATCTCAGGGGCCTGGGAGTGAGGACCGAACTGTGCGGGCTGGTGGGCCGGGACCGCGAGGGAGAAGTCTTCCGAAGGCTTGCAGAAAAAGCGGGGCTCGGGCTTTCGGCCCTGGTAGAGGATCCGGCTCGCCCCACCACGGTCAAGACCAGAGTGATCGCCCAGGCTCAGCATCTCCTGCGCATCGACACCGAAAAGACCATCACCCCTTCTGCTGAGGTCAAGGAGACCATCAAGGCCCGGCTCGAAGAACTCCTCCCCCAGGTTCAGGCTCTCATCCTTTCGGACTACGCCAAAGGAGTGCTTACCTC
>WFPH01000119.1 GCA_015487645.1 Thermosulfurimonas sp.
ATTTTTAAAGCAGTATTACTATATTTGTCAGGAATAGGGGTAAGGGGGAGGAAAAAATGAGGTTGTTCCTCCTGATTTTCTTCCTTTTAGGGGGGTGGGGTAAGGGCTGGGCTCTGCAGGGCATGTGTTCTAACTGTCACACCATGCACAATTCTCAGGGCAATCAGCCCATGACGTATAATTCCACTTCTCCCAATAAACTTCTTCTACGTGCCGACTGTTATGGCTGTCACGCTCAGGGAGGCAGCCAGGCTATAGCTACCTGGGGGGCTTCGCAAATTCCTCAGGTGTATCATACCGATCCGAAAGATCTCGCAGGAGGAAATTTTGCTTATATTACGGGATTAAAGAGTGGTGGGGACGGAGGAAGCGGAAGCGAGTACGGACACAATGTTATTTCCCTGGTAGGAATTGATTCTATTAACAACAATGTGCCACCGGGAGGTATCAATCAATATGGTCACAATGACGGTCAGAATTTTATAAACTGGTCTACGGGTGAGAGAGAGTTCCTTTGTGCCGGAGAGAACGGTTGTCACGGCACGAGAATCTGGGGGAGCGGGAAAAAAGGACTTGATGCTATAAGGGGAGCGCATCACAGGAATATAAACGGTTGGTGTAACGGGACTCAAGTATATAATAGTTATCGTTTCCTTATCGGGGTTAAGGGTTGGGAAGACAACGACTGGCAGTATATCGCGTCAACTAACGATCATAATGAGTATTTCGGGAGGGGTGTGCCAGTTCGACTGGGTTGTGGTGGTGGGAATGAAGTGGGGTGTCATGGATATGATGGCAACATAAGGCCTCCGGACGGCACCATCAGTCAATTTTGTGCTTCCTGTCACGGAAATTTTCATACTCTTCAGACGGGAACATCGGAGGGTATAGGTTCTTCTCCCTCCTCGCCCTTTATCCGGCATCCCACGGATCTTACGCTTCCCAATTCTGGTGAGTATGCGAATTACAATAACGGAACCCTTACTTATAGTCTGCTTGCTCCGGTAGCGAGGACTACTGAACCTATAAACGGTCCTAGTTCCACTGTGACTCCCGGGTCTGACGCGGTGATGTGTCTTTCCTGCCACTACGCCCATGCCGGACCCTACCCGGACATGCTCCGCTGGGACTATCGGACCTGCGTGGCCGGTGGCGGATACAACTCTAATTGTGGCTGTTTCGTGTGCCATACCACGAAGGATTAGTTCTTAGCGGTTCTGGCGGATACGGGCCGGGTAGGGCGGAATCTTTTCACGGGAGAAGAGATCTTTTAAGACCATTATTTTTGCGGAAATTCCTCGCGCTTTTTGCACCTGTCCGAAATAGTAAAGGCCGAAGGGGAAGTTCTGGAGATACCAAAAAAGCCAAAGAGTGAAGCGTTTCTCCCGCCATTCCTCAGGCAAAAGCTTTAAGTTTTCGGCAAGGAGAGTGACCGGCTCGATGGGAGCCGGTGGTTCGGGTATGGGGTTCTCCCGGATGGCGGCTCTCACGTCCCGGAAGATCCAGGGGCGAAGGAGTACCGCCCGGCCGATCATCACGCCGTCACAGTCCGTGGTCTTGAGCATACGGATCGCGTCCTCCGGTGAGAAGACATCTCCGTTTCCGACAACTCTGGCCCCGGTTTCGCGTTTGAGGACCGCAATCTCCTCCCATCGCGGCGGCCGTCTGAAACCGTCCTCCGGTGCCCGGGGGTGAAGGATAAGGGTCTCAACGCCTTCAGAAAGAAGCCCCTCGGCGAAGGAAAGGAGTTTTTTAAGGTCATGTCCCGGTGCGGAGCGGAGCTTGGCCGAAAGTGGTTTGCGTGTGGCCCGGCGGGCGGCCCGGGCGATCCTCCGGGCCAGCTCCGGTTCCGAAAGAAGGGCCGCGCCCCAGCCCTGTCTGCGAGCCCGTCCCCGGGTGCAGCCGAAATTTAAATCGTAGCCGTGAAAGTCAAAGCGCTCATCCAGGATGCGGATGGCCTCCTCGAAAAGCTCTGGCTCCCGGCCGGCAAGCTGCACGATTAAGGGGCGATCGATATCAGTATGCCAGAGGTAGGGATCATGTTCCGGGGGCTGGAAGACCACTGCCCGCACGCTTGTCATCTCGGTGTAAAAGAAATCCGGCGGCCCATAATGGGCCACCAGCCGCCGGAAAGCCACATGCGTGAGCCCATCCATGGGGGCAAGAAGGGTTATCGGGGCGACCACAATTTGAGACCTTCAATGAATCGGAGTAGACTGAAACCTACAAGCTTTTTTCGCAATTTTTCTTTGGTTATCTCGCGGTTTTTCTAGATTCCAAAGACTTCGTTTAATTGAATTCCTTTACGTGTCTTCCGGGTGCTTTTTATCTTCACAAAAGGAAGCTGTTTCAAAAATTCAAGCAAGGCTTTCCCTCGATTAGTGTCTTCCACTTCCATAACTATTTTCATTTTCTTTCCTCCCGCGGGCTTTCTAAAACAATTGTAACACCAATACACTAACCAGTGGAAAGACCACCGCCCGCACGCTTATCAACCCAGCAACTCAAAAAGCTCCAGCCGAGCGGCCCGCCTGTCGAAGGTGATCACCTTTTGACAGCCTGCCCATTTAGCAGAGCAGGCGATAAGGATATCAGATAGATCTATTCTGCTTTTAAGAGCCACATTTAGAAAGGAAATGATGACCGAACGAGATTCAAATTTCAAAATAGGAAGGTCAAGTAGATCTCTCAAAACCTCAAGGATCTTTTCTCGCGGGATTCTATAGACTGCTTCAAGTACCCAGATCATCTCAAGAACCACTACCAAGGGAATCCAAAACTCCTCTCCCCGATGCTCGGCTTCTTTGAAAAGGCTCAGAACTTTATCGGCTTGGGCTTTATCGTCCTTCGTTACAAACCTGACAAGGATATTGGTGTCTAAGGCTTTCATTTCCAGCGCTTTTTAATTTCTTCTTTAATTCGGATATCCATCTCTTCAATGGAATAGCTTTTACCTTCCCGGGAAAGCTTTCCGAAAACCTCTTCAACCCTTTTCACAATAGGTCTCAGTATGGCTTTGCCGTCTTCAATGGTGATCTCCACCCTGTCGCCGCTTCGTAGCTTTAAGGCCTCCCTTACCGGCTTGGGAAGGGTAATCTGGCCTTTACTCGTTACGGTAGCTAGAGGCACCGTTTCCTCCTTACTCGTATTCCTTACATAAGGATAAGGTAAACAGGGACTTTGATCAAGAAACGCCTATTTATCCCTTCCTTCCCCGCCACCATTTAAGGAGCCTCTCCCGAAAGGTCTTTTCGAAGCCGCGGTCCGTGGGGCGATAGTAGCGGCGGTTCTTGAGTTCGTCCGGGAGATACTGTTGTTCGACGAAACCCTCGGGGTAATCGTGGGCGTACTTGTAGCCCCGCCCGTAGCCCAGGGCCCGCATGAGGGCGGTTACAGGATTGCGCAAATGCATGGGCACCGGCAGGGCCCCGTGACGGCGGGCGTCCTCCCGGGCGGAAGAAAGTCCCCGGTAGACGGCGTTGCTCTTCGGAGCGCAGGCCACATAGACTGCGGCCTGGGCGAGCGCCAGTTCCCCCTCCGGGAGCCCCAGAAACTCGTAGGCTTCTTTAGCCGCCACCGCCACCAAAAGCGCCATGGGGTCGGCGTTGCCTACGTCCTCGGAAGCTGCGGCGATGATCCGGCGCAGGATGACCCGGGGATCCTCCCCGGCCTCAAGCATGCGGGCCAGCCAGTAAAGGGCCGCGTCCGGGTCGCTTCCCCGAAGACTCTTGTGAAAGGCCGAGATCAGGTTGTAGTGTTCCTCCCCGCTTTTGTCGTAGTGCAGAGGCTTTTCGAGAAAGACCCGCTCGAGGTCCTGAACCCCGATCCGGCGGGAGCCGTCCTCTGCGGGTGGAGTGCTCTCGACGAGGGTCTCGAGCAGGTTGAGCGCTACCCGGGCGTCCCCCTCGGCAGCCTGTGCAAGTAGATTAAGAACCTCAGGCTCAACTTCTATCCTCTCCCGCCCGTAGCCCCTCTCGGGATCTTTCAGAGCCTTCTCAAGGAGCCTGCGCAGGTCTTCAGGACTTAAGGGTTTTAAGACTAGGACCTTGCAGCGGGAAAGGAGCGGGGCGATGACCTCGAAGGAGGGATTTTCGGTGGTGGCCCCGATGAGGGTTACGGTCCCGTCCTCCACATAGGGTAGGAGGAAGTCCTGCTGGGCCTTGTTGAAGCGATGGATCTCGTCAATGAAAAGCACGGTGCGCTGACCGGCAGCCGCAGCCCTTCGGGCCTCTTCCACTACCCGCCGGAGATCCTTGATCCCGGAATCAACGGCCGAAAGGGTGATAAGCTTTGCGCCCACTTCCCTGGCAAGAAGCCTTGCCAGGGTGGTCTTTCCGCAACCGGGGGGCCCCCAGAGGATGAGGGAGGGGAGTTTTTTCTGGGAGATGATGCGTGCGAGAAGTCGGCCCTCACCAAGGAGATGTTCCTGCCCCAGAAATTCGGAAAAACTCCGGGGCCTTAGCCTTTCGGCAAGCGGGGGCCGCGGGGTAAAAAGACTACCTGCGTCGCCGGGAGGCTTTCTCTTTCCCACGAACGCTAAACATCCTCGTAAAACAGAATGTGCAGAGCCCTGTAATAATATTCCATGAGACGAGCATAAAAAGAAGGGCGCTACCTTTCATGGGCCTTCTCCTTTTTTCCGGAAAGATAGACTAGCCCACATAGGGCCAGAAAGATGGCCACCAGTGCGCCGCGAGTTATCCAAATCGTGGGCGAGGTCTCCCGAAGGTAACCCGGGAGCTCCTGGAAGAACCACCAACCCATGATGAGGGCCAAGAAAAAGGGAGTTACATAGCGCATGATGAAAAAGAAGATGCGAGGCAGTTTTATGAAGCCTCCCCGGTTGATCTCCCGCCAGGCGGCCGAAGGATCAAAAGCCCAGAAGAAAATCACCACCTCGCAGAGAGCAAAGACTACCACCAGAAATGTGCCCGCCCAGAAATCCATTTCATCCAGGGCCTTGGGTAAAAGGATAGGGAGGTGGGCCAGAGCAAACAGAATCAACATGGTTAGGGTAACGGCTTTTTTCCGAGACAGTCCAAACTCGTCCTCCAGAAAAGCGATCACCGGCTGAGTAATGGCTACCGAGGAGGTGATGCCGGCAAAGAAGAGCAGGATGAACCAGAAAAAGCCCAACAGGTGGCCGGCGGGGAGATTGGCGAAGATGGCCGGAAGACTCACGAAGGCCAGATTGAAGGCTCCGCTAGCGGCAATGATTTGGGCTGCAGCCACCCCGAAGAAGGCTGCCGCCGCCGGAATGGCGATGGACCCTCCGAGGACGACTTCTGCAAACTCGTTAAGGGAAGAGGCCGTAAGCGCCGAAAGAGTGAGATCATCGTTGCGTTTGAGGTAAGAAGCGTAGGTAATGATCGCTCCAAAGCCAAGACTGAGGGTGAAGAAAACCTGGCCCGCGGCTGCTAGCCAAACCTTGGGATTGCCCAGTTCGTGCCATTTTGGTTCCCAGAGGAAATTAAGTCCCTGTACGGCGGATCCATAGGGGGTCTCAAGCGTTATAACCCGCATCATGAGGATGATGGCCAGCCCGAAAAGGATGGGCATGGCCAGTTTGGCGAACTTCTCAATGCCACCAGAGATTCCTCGCACCAGGATGAGATAGTTGAGAAACATGGTGACTAGAAAGAAAAAATAAGCCGCCAGGGAAGGGTGATAGAATGGTTGGGTTCCCATACCGGTATACTGCAGAAGAAAGTCTTTAAAGGGCTTGAGGTAGGCTTCGGAAGATCCCGCCGATTCAGCGGCTACCTGAGGGAGTTTCCCAAAGAGGGCAAAAAGGGCGTAACCCAGGGTCCAGCTCTCGATATAAACGTAATAGCAGGCCACCACGAAGGGTACGAAAAGTCCTAAGACCCCTATATATCGGGCCAAAGGGTTGCGCCACAGGAGTCCGAAGATGGCCGGGGTGGTGCCGTGGCCTCTCACGCCTCCGTAACGACCGATGCCCCATTCCACCCACATGAGGGGAATGGCGATGAGGAGGAGAGAGATCATGTAAGGGATCATAAAGACTCCGCCACCGTTCTGGGCCGCTTGGGTGGGGAAGCGTAAGAAGTTCCCCAGGCCCACGGCGTTTCCAGCCATGGCTAAAATAAGCCCGATACGGGACCCCCAGTGTTCCCTCTGCGCCATTTCACGCTCCTCGAAAAGGTTTCCAATTTTTATATAAAAGAGGTATAATCTTGACAAGTTCAAATGGAGGAAAGGTCCATGGATTTTACCAAAACCAAAGTCGTGGAGATCATGAGTCGAACCGTTTTTCGGGTGTCTCTCAAGGCCAAATTGGAGGATATTTTAAAGGAGCTCATCGATAACAAGATCCACGCGGTGATCGTAACCGGCGAAGGCGGCGAGTTCATGGGGGTGGTGAGCCACTCCGATATCATCGAGGCCCTGGCCAAACACGGCCCTCAAGTCTTCGAGATGGAAGCCGAGGATATCATGTGTCCCAAGCCCTATACCATCGAGGCCGAGGCTACTCTCAAGGAAGCGGCGGCCAAAATGGTCAATTATGGAGTTCATCGTTTGCTGGTGCTCTCTTCCCATGGTAATCGTTTGGTCCCGGTAGGGGTCCTTTCAGCCACGGATCTAGTGCGGGCGGCCAGCCTATAGCCCGCTTGACAAGGGCCTTAAGGCCCGTTATATATGAGGTCGCCTCTTGCGGGACGGAGTCCCGAAGGGGTCTTTTTAAGATTTTGGTTAGGGGAAAAAGGGGATGCCTACCTTTAATCAACTTGTAAGATACGGCCGGAAAAAAAGGAAAAGTAAATCTAAGTCACCAGCCCTTGAGGGATGTCCGCAGAAGCGGGGGGTCTGCGTGCGGGTTTATACTACCACGCCCAAGAAGCCCAATTCTGCTCTGCGGAAGGTGGCTCGTGTTCGGTTGACCAATGGTATTGAGGTTACGGCCTACATTCCGGGTATCGGGCACAACCTTCAGGAACACTCAGTAGTGTTGGTGCGTGGTGGGCGTGTTAAGGACCTCCCTGGAGTGCGTTACAAGATTATCCGGGGGGCCTTGGATGCCGCCGGAGTGCAAGACCGGAGAAAGTCTCGCTCCAAGTACGGAGCTCCCAGACCGAAATAAGGAGAGTTGAGTCATGCCGCGCAGGGGTCCGGTTCCAAAGCGAGAGATTTTGCCTGATCCGAAATACAACAGTGTGCTGGTGGCCAAGTTCATTAACTGTCTCATGCGGGATGGGAAAAAGAGTGTGGCCCGCAGGATCTTTTATGGGGCCATGGAGCTTTTGGAGAAGAAATCGGGAGGGGAGGATCCTCTTAAGATTTTCGAGAAGGCAGTGGAGAACTGTAAGCCGCTTCTTGAGACCCGCTCGCGGCGGGTGGGAGGGGCTACCTATCAGGTACCCATGGAGGTGAGGCCGGAGCGGCAGCAGTCGCTAGCTATTCGATGGCTCATTCAGGCGGCTCGTGAGCGTTCGGAAAAGACCATGGTGGAGCGCCTGGCCAATGAGCTCTGGGATGCTTATAATGAGCGCGGTGCGGCCATAAAGAAAAAAGAAGATACGCACCGTATGGCGGAGTCCAATCGGGCTTTCGCCCACTATCGTTGGTAGGTAGTAAAACTCGGTAGTTTTGGATAGCCCCCTTGGTGTGTAGGGATGGGGGCGTTTATTTTGATGTTTGAAAAATAAGGAGGCGAGAGTAAAGCTATGGAAGCTGAAGCTCTTAAAAAATTGAAGCTCACGCGCAACATTGGGTTTGTAGCCCATATTGACGCCGGGAAGACCACCACTACGGAGCGCGTCCTTTACTACACCGGACGGACCCACAAGATCGGTGAGGTCCACGAAGGGACGGCCACCATGGACTTTCTGCCCCAGGAGCAGGAGCGGGGCATTACTATTACTTCGGCGGCCACTACTTGCTTCTGGAAGGGGCACAAGATCAACATCATCGATACCCCGGGGCACGTGGATTTCACCATCGAGGTGGAGCGGAGCCTGCGGGTTCTTGATGGGGCGGTGGTCATTTTCTGTGCGGTGGGCGGAGTGGAGCCGCAGTCCGAGACCGTATGGCGTCAGGCTAACAAATATAAGGTTCCCCGTCTGGCCTTTGTCAACAAGATGGATCGGTTGGGGGCTAACTTCGAGCGCGTGGTAGATGAGATCAAGACCCGTCTCGGGGCTACTCCTCTTCCTCTCCAGATCCCTATCGGGGCCGAGGACAGCTTTGTGGGGGTGGTCGATCTCATCGGTATGAAAGCTATTGTTTGGGAAGAGGAAACCCTCGGAGCCAAGTATCATTTCGAGGAGATTCCCGCGGACCTCAAGGACAAGGCTGAGGAATACCGCACTAATCTGTTGGAGACCCTGGCGGACATCAATGATGAGATTATGGAGAAGTACCTCGAGGGTGAAGAGATCTCCGAAGAGGAGATAAAGAAAGCTGTGCGCGAGGGGACGTTGGCCTTCAAGATCGTGCCGGTTCTCTGTGGCTCGGCCTTCAAGAACAAAGGGGTGCAGCCCCTGCTGGATGCTATCGTGGATTATCTGCCCTCGCCGCTCGACATCCCGCCGGTCAAGGGCTACAATCCCGAGACCGGGGAGGTGGAGGAGCGGATTACCGATCCTGAGGCTCCGCTTGCGGCTCTAGCTTTCAAGATTATGACGGATCCCTATGTGGGAACTCTCACCTTCTTGCGAATCTATTCCGGACGCCTTGAGTCCGGAATGACGGTTTACAATTCCACCAAGCGGAAACGGGAGCGCATCGGGCGTCTGGTGCGCATGCACGCCAAGCATCGAGAGGAGATCACCAGTGCCGAGGCCGGAGACATCGTAGCTGCGTTGGGCCTGCGAGTGACCACTACCGGAGATACTCTCTGCGACGAGACCAAGCCCATCGAGCTTGAAAGGCTTGAGATCCCGGATCCGGTGATCTCTATCGCCGTGGAGCCCAAGACTAAGGCCGACCAGGAAAAATTGGCCAACGCCCTTCAGAAGATTGCTTTAGAGGATCCTTCTTTTCGGGTTCAGACCGATCAGGAGACCGGCCAGACCCTCATCTGGGGGATGGGGGAGCTTCATCTTGAGATCATCGTGGATCGGCTGGTGCGGGAATTCAAGGTGGGTGTGAATGTGGGGCGTCCGGAGGTGGCCTACAAAGAGACCATTACCACCTCGGCGGAGGCTGAGGGTAAGTATATCAAGCAGACCGGTGGTCGCGGACAGTACGGTCATGTGAAGCTGGTGCTTGAGCCCAACCCCGGAAAGGGGTTTGAGTTTATCTCGGAAATTGTGGGGGGAGCTATTCCGAAAGAGTTTATTCCGGCGGTGGAAAAGGGTGTGAAGGAAGCTATGGAGCAGGGGGTGTTGGCGGGCTACCCGGTGGTGGACGTGCGGGTGCGGCTGGTCGACGGAAGTTACCACGAAGTGGACTCCTCGGAGCTGGCCTTTGCCATTGCGGGTTCGCTGGGCTTTAAAGAGGCCGCCAAGAAGGCCAATCCTGTTCTCCTTGAGCCTATCATGCGGCTTGAGGTGGTCACGCCCGAGGAGTATCTGGGGGATGTCCTGGGGGACATATCTTCCCGCCGCGGTAAGGTGGAGGGTATGGACGCCCGGGGAAACGTAAAGGTCATCCGGGCCTTTGTCCCCCTTGCAGAAATGTTCGGATATGCTACACAATTGCGGTCGCTCACGCAGGGGCGAGCGAACTTTACCATGCAGTTCTCGCACTATGAGAAGGTGCCGGCCCATCTGGCCGAGGAGATCATAAAGAAAGCTAAAGGGGTGTAGGGGAGGTAAGAAATGAGCAAGCCGAAGTTTGAGCGGAAGAAGCCGCATTTGAATGTAGGGACGATAGGTCACATAGACCATGGGAAGTCGACGTTGACGAGTGCGATCACGAGGGTGTTATCGACGAAGGGTTTTGCGGAGTACATACCGTTTGAGAACATAGACAAGGCGCCGGAGGAGAGGCAGAGGGGGATAACGATTCAGCTGGCGCATGTGGAGTATGAGACGGAGAAGAGGCATTATGCGCACGTGGACTGTCCTGGGCATGCGGACTACATCAAGAACATGATTACGGGGGCGGCGCAGATGGACGGGTCGATATTGGTGGTAGCGGCGACGGATGGGCCGATGCCGCAGACGCGGGAGCACATATTGTTGGCGCGTCAGGTGAATGTGCCGGCGATAGTGGTGTTTATGAACAAGGTGGACATGGTGGATGATGAGGAGTTGTTGGACTTAGTGGAGCTTGAGGTGAGGGAGTTGTTGACGAAGTATGGTTATGATGGGGACAATGCGCCGGTGATAAGGGGTAGTGCGTTGAAGGCGCTTGAGTGTGGTTGTGGGAAGGAGGATTGTCAGTGGTGTGGGCCGATATGGGAGTTGATGAAGGCGGTAGATGAGTACATACCGGAGCCGGTGAGGGAGGTAGACAAGCCGTTTTTGATGCCGATAGAGGACGTATTCAGCATAAGTGGGCGAGGGACGGTGGTTACGGGGAAGGTAGAGCGAGGGGTACTCAAGCCTGGGGATGAGGTAGAGATAGTGGGATTGAGGCCAACGGTGAAGACGGTGGCGACGAGTGTGGAGATGTTTAGGAAGATACTGGATGAGGCGTTGCCTGGTGACAACATAGGGGTGCTTTTGAGGGGAGTAGGGAAGGATGAGGTGGAGCGTGGGCAGGTATTGGCGCAGCCTGGGACGATCACACCGCACACGAAGTTTAAGGCTGAGGTATATGTGTTGAAGAAGGAAGAGGGTGGTCGGCACACGCCGTTTTTCAATGGGTATAGGCCGCAGTTTTATTTTCGGACGACGGATGTTACGGGGGTGGTGAAGCTGCCTGAGGGGGTAGAGATGGTGATGCCTGGGGACAATGTGGAGTTGGAGGTGGAGTTGATCAAGCCGGTGGCGATGGAGGAGGGTTTGAGGTTTGCGATACGGGAAGGTGGCCGTACGGTAGGGGCCGGAGTGGTCACCAAGATCCTGGAATAATGAGGGGATAGGCTATGGCCAAGAAGGGTGATGCGCGGGTTATCATTCATCTGCAGTGCACGGAGTGTAAACGTCGGAATTACACCACGACCAAGAACCGGCGGAACACGCCGGATCGGTTGGAGCTCAAAAAGTATTGTCCTTGGGACAGGCGGCATACCCTCCACAGGGAGGTTAAAGGTAAATAAGGCAGGCCAGTAGCTCGAACTGGTAGAGCACCGGACTCCAAATCCGGGGGTTGGGGGTTCGAATCCTCCCTGGCCTGCCATTTTTAAATTTTTAAGGGGCGCGCACAATGGCCAAGGCGGTGAAGAGCAGGAAAGCCAGGAAGGCGGGGGTCGGTGAGGGGAAGGTGGCCTCTTTGCGGGAATTCCAGGAGAAGGGCTGGTGGGCCCAGAGTGTGCGTTTTCTTAAAGAGGTTAAGATCGAGTTTAAGAAGATCACCTGGCCTTCTCGTAAACAGACCTTGGCCACTACGGCTGCGGTTCTATCCTTTACTCTTTTTGTGGCCTTTTATTTAGGCTTGGTGGATCTCATCCTATCAAAAATAGTTCAGTGGTTGGTGTACTGATATGCCTTGGTATGTAGTTTACGTGTGGTCTGGTAAGGAGAAGGCGGTCAAGGAGGCCCTTGAGCGGGCTTTCGAGGAGTCTGGCTTGTCGGAAGCCCTCGAAGAAGTGGTTGTGCCTCCGGAAAAGATCATCGAGGTGGTCTTCAGTCCCGAAAAACATGTCTCGCGACGTTTTTATTCCGGGTATGTCCTGGTGAAGCTCGCGGATGGGGAAGGGGCCTTTGAGATCTTGCGAAACGTAGAAGGTGTGGTAGGGATAATGGGCGACGGTCAGCCCAGGCCTCTGGCCGAGGAGGAGGCCCGGAAGCTCCTTGAACAGATAACCGTAGAGGAGATTAAGCCCAAACCCAGGTATCAATTTATGCCTGGGGACAGGGTGCGGATTACGGAAGGACCCTTTGCCAACTTTCATGGGGTGGTAGACGAGGTTAAGCCTGACAAGGGTAAAGTAAGGGTCCTGGTAAGTATTTTTGGTCGAGAGACTCCGGTGGAAATTGAATTTGCGCATGTGCAGAAGATTTAGAGGGGTGAGTCATGGCTAAGAAGGTCATAGGGGTGATAAAACTGCAGCTTCCGGCGGGACAGGCCAATCCGGCGCCGCCGGTAGGCCCGGCTCTTGGTCAGTATGGCGTCAATATCATGGAATTTTGTAAGGCCTTTAATGCCAAGACCAAGGGCCAGGAGGGCATGATCATCCCGGCGGTCATTACGGTCTATGCCGACCGGTCCTTTACCTTTGAGCTCAAGACCCCTCCGGCCTCGGTTCTTCTCAAGAAGGCGGCTGGGATAGAGAAGGGGGCGCATGCCACCAAGAAAGAGATCGTGGGTAAAGTGACCCGCAAGCAGGTGGAAGAAATTGCCAAGATGAAGATGAAAGATCTCAATGCGGCTAGTCTCGAGGCCGCTATGCGTATGATTGAGGGCACGGCCAAGAGTATGGGAATAGAGATTGTGGATTGAGGTGAGGGAAGATGGCTAAAAGGAGTAAGAAGTATCGCGAGGCTTTGGCCAAAATAGATCGAACCAAGCGTTACACCTTTGAAGAAGCAGTAAAGTTGGCGCTGGAGAACGCCTACGCCAATTTTGATGAGACGGTGGATGTGGCGGTGGTGCTGGGGGTGGATCCCCGGCATGCGGATCAGATGGTGCGTGGTTCGGTAGTGCTTCCGCACGGGACGGGCAAGACGGCCAGGGTGGTGGTTTTCGCCAAGGGGGATAAGGCCAAGGAGGCCGAAGCCGCAGGGGCGGACTATGTAGGAGCGGAAGATCTAATCAAAAAGATCCAGGAGGGCTGGCTGGATTTTGATAAAGCCGTGGCTACCCCTGATATGATGCCGCTGGTGGGTAGGATCGGAAAGATTCTCGGGCCGAGGGGCCTTATGCCCAGTGCCAAGACCGGAACGGTGACTTTCGATGTGGCCCGGGCGGTCAAGGAGATCAAGGCCGGTAAGGTGGATTTCAAAGTGGATCGGGCGGGAGTGGTGCATGCTCCGGTGGGGAAGGTCTCTTTCGGGGAGCAGAAGATTCTTGAAAATCTGGCGGCTTTCTTTGAGGCCCTTTTGCGGGCCAAACCTTCAGCGGCTAAGGGGCAGTATATAAAAAGCGTGACGCTTTCAACTACCATGGGGCCGGGGATCAAGGTGGACCCGGCGGATGTAAGGAATCTGGTAAAGGACTACCAGGCGGAGTAGATCTCAGGCGTCCCTCCTTGCAGGAGGCGGCCCTGAGTCGGAGATAACAGGTAGCCGGAAGGCTTTAAACGGCCTGAGAGCCGGCCTGTGGAGGCGAAGGGAAGCCTTCGTCTAAAAGTTTTTAAAGAAGGAGGCCACCGGTGCTTACGCGTGCCCAAAAAGAGGAATTGGTAAAGAATCTTCGTCAGAAGTTTCAGGAGGCCCAGGCGGTCTTCGTAACTTCTTTTAAAGGTCTTACAGCCAACGAGAGCAACGAGCTCCGGAGGCTCATCCGGGAGGCCGGGGGAGAGTACCGGGTGGTGAAAAATACTCTCCTGCGGATTGCCTCCGCGGATACGCCGGCGGCTCCCATTCAGGATTTTATCGAGGGGCCTACGGGTATTGCTCTGGCCTATAAGGATCCGGTGGCGCTGGCTAAGGTCCTCAAGGAGTTCGCGGAGGAGCACGAAGCTCTGGTTCTGCGGGGGGCGGCCCTTCAGGGCAAACCCGTGGATGCGAAGGGGATCGAGGCCCTGGCCAAGCTTCCGCCGAGAGAGGTGCTCTTGGCGCAGCTTCTGGGGCTGCTTCAGGCTCCGCCCGCGAAGCTGGTCCAGTTGCTGGCCAATGTGTTGCGGAACTTCCTTTATGTGCTCAGGGCTATTGAGGAGAAAAAGAAGGCCGAAGGGGGCCAATAATCTTAAAAATCCCAGAAGGAGGCAGGTAAGATGGCAGTAACCAAAGAAGAAGTGATTGAGTTTATTGCCAACATGAGCGTGCTGGAGCTTTCGGAGTTTATCAAGGAGCTGGAGGAGAAGTTCGGGGTTAGTGCGGCGGCTCCGGTGGCGGCGGTGGCTGCGGCTCCGGGAGCGGCTCCGGGGGCGGAGGCGGCTCCGGCGGAGGAGAAGACTGAGTTTGACGTAATCCTTACCGAGGCCGGTGGTCAGAAGATCCAGGTGATCAAAGAGGTGCGGGCCATTACCGGTCTGGGGCTCAAGGAGGCCAAGGAACTGGTGGAGAGCGCCCCCAAACCGGTCAAGGAGGGAGTCTCCAAGGAGGAGGCCGAGGAGATCAAAAAGAAACTCGAGGCCGTTGGCGCCAAAGTAGAAATCAAGTAAAATTATTAAGAAAAGGCCATCAAGAAGAAGGGGCTTTTCCCTGTAGAGGGGGAAGCCCTTATTGTGTTTGAAAATTAGGGAAGGAGGCGATCCGGAAGATGGAGACTCCCACCATTGTCCCGGCCAGGATTAGGAGGAATTTCGGGAGGGTCAAGCCTCCCATGGATGTGCCCTATCTCATTCGGTTGCAGAGGGAATCTTACAGTGAGTTCCTGCAGAAAGACGTGCCTTCCAAGTCCCGGAAGAACAAGGGCATCCAGGCTGCCCTTCAGGAAGTTTTCCCTATCAAGGATTTTACCGGCACCGCGGAGCTAGAGTTTGTAGACTACGAAATTCTCCCTCCCGAACTCACCCCTGAAGAATGCTGGGAGAAGGGGCTCACCTATGAGGCCCTCATGAAACTAAGGGTTAGGCTTATCACTTACGATGTGGACCCAGAGAGCGGCACCCAGAGCATTCGGGATATCAAAGAACAGGAGATCTTTTTCGGGGCCGTTCCCTTGATGACCGAAGACGGCCGTTTCATTGTGAACGGTACCGAGAGGGTGGTGGTCAGCCAGCTTCAGCGTTCGGCCGGCGTCATTTTTGACCACGACAAGGGCAAGGCCCATTCCGGAAAGATCGTCTATACCGCGCGGATCATTCCGGCCAAGGGGTCCTGGCTGGATTTTGAGTATGATCATCGGGGAAGGTTGCTGGCCCGTATTGATCGCCGGAAGAACTTCACGGCCACCACTTTTCTCAAGGCTATGGGCATGACGGAGGAGGAAATCCTCAATTACTTTTATCCCCGGGAAAAGTTTTTCATCTATCCCGACAGGATCGAGAAGGAGATCAATCCGGAGGTCTTCCTCACGCAGAAGGTCTCGGTGGACATCGTGCATCCCGAGACCGGGGAAGTGCTTCTCAAAGCGGGACGGAAGGTCACCAAAGCGGCTCTCAAGCGTATCCTTGAGGCCGGGGTCAAGACCGTTCCGGTGACGGAGAAGGAGTTTCTCGGTCGGGTGGCGGCCAAGGATGTGGTGGATCCCGAAACCGGTGAGGTCATCCTGGAATGCAACGAGGAGATCACCAAGGAGAAGCTGGCCAAGTTGCGGGAGGCCGGAGTTAAGGAGGTAGAGTGTCTTTACATTGACATTCACCGTTACACCCGGGCCCTGAGGGACACCCTTAAGCTCGATAAGGCCAAGACCCGGGAGGAAGCCCTGATCGAGATCTATCGGAAGATGCGGCCCTCGAGCCCGGCCACGCTCGAGGTGGCCGAGCCCTATTTCAAGTCCCTCTTTTTCGATCCGGCCACCTACAATCTTTCGGAGGTCGGGCGATACAAGATCAACCTGCGGCTCGGGCTCGATATCCCTATTACCCAGACCACCCTTACCAGGGAGGACGTCCTGGCTATCCTTAAGGAACTCATTCGCCTCAAGGAGGAAGGCGGCGAGGGCGATGACATAGACCACCTGGGTAACCGGCGGGTGCGGGCGGTGGGAGAGCTGGCGGAGAATCAGTACCGGGTGGGCCTGGTGCGGATGGAGCGGGCGGTCAAGGAGCGGATGACTCTCCAGGATGTGGAAGCCCTGATGCCCAACGACCTCATTAATCCCAAGCCGGTCTCCGCGGCCCTGCGGGAGTTCTTTGCCCAGGGGCAGCTTTCGCAGTTCATGGATCAGACCAATCCCCTTTCCATGATCACCCACAAGCGCCGGCTCTCGGCTCTGGGGCCCGGAGGACTTACCCGGGAGCGGGCGGGTTTCGAGGTGCGGGACGTGCATCCTTCGCATTACGGCCGGATCTGTCCCATCGAGACTCCTGAAGGCCCGAACATCGGGCTCATTGTTTCCATGGCTACCTATGCCCGGACCAACCCTTACGGTTTCCTGGAGACCCCCTACCGGCTGGTCAAGAAGGGGCGGGTGACCGATCAGGTCATCTATCTCAACGCCGCGGAAGAAAAGGACATGGTCATCGCTCAGGCCACCATCAATATCGATAAAGACGGCCATATCCTGGATGAGGTGGTGCCGGCCCGGAAAGGGGGCGAATTTATCATGGCCCGCCGGGAAGAGGTGGATCTGGTGGATCTGGTTCCGGCCCAGGTAGTGAGTGTTTCCTCCTCCCTTATTCCTTTCCTGGAGCACGACGACGCCAACCGGGCCCTCATGGGGTCGAACATGCAGCGTCAGGCGGTCCCCCTGATCCGGACGGAAGCCCCTCTGGTGGGCTCCGGGATGGAGAAGATTGCGGCCCGGGATTCGGGCGTGGTGATCCTGGCTGAAGACGACGGGGTGGTGGAGGACGTGGATGCTACCCGGATCGTAGTGCGCTACCAGGGACAGAATGGAGGAACTCCGCAGGTCAAGATTTACAATCTCATGAAATGGCGCCGCTCCAATCAGAACACCACTTTCAACCAGAAACCCCGAGTGCGTCCGGGTCAGAAGGTACGCAAGGGCGAGATCCTGGCCGACGGACCTTCTACGGACGGAGGGGAACTGGCTCTGGGCAAGAACATCCTGGTGGCCTTCATGCCCTGGCGGGGATACAACTTTGAGGACTCTATCGTGATCTCCGAGCGGCTGGTGCGGGATGACGTCTACACCTCCATACACATCGAGGAGTTCGAGTGTGTGGCCCGGGAGACCAAGCTCGGCCGGGAAGAGATTACCCGCGACATTCCCAACGTGAGCGAGGAGGCCCTGGCCAATCTGGATGAGAGCGGGATCGTGAAGATCGGGGCCTATGTGCGTCCGGGAGACATCCTGGTGGGCAAGGTCACGCCCAAGGGAGAGGTGCAGCTCACACCGGAAGAGAAGCTGCTCCGGGCCATCTTCGGAGAGAAGGCCAGTGACGTTAAGGACACCTCACTGCGGGTGCCGGCCGGGATAGAGGGTATCGTGATCGACACCAAGGTCTTCACCCGGCGAGGGGTGGAGAAGGATGAGCGGGCTTTGGCTAAGGAGGCGGAAAAGATCGCTCGTCTGGAAAAGGACCGGGCCGACTACCTGGAGATCCTGCGCCGGAGCACGCTCAAGACCCTGGAGGAAATTCTAGTAGGTGAGACAGCCGCGGCGGCCTATATCGACGAGGAAGGAAATGAGGTCGTGGCTCGGGGAGCGGAGATTACGCGGGAGGTGCTGGCGAAGGTTCCCATGTCTCAGCTCCGGGAGCTGGCGCCCAAGAAACTTAAAAAGAAGGTAGACGAGATCCTTAAGAGCTTTGAGACCAAAAAGGCCGAGATCATCCATGAGTTCGAGCAGCGGATCAAGCGGGTCACTAAGGGTGATGAGCTTCCGCCCGGGGTGCTCAAAGTGGTGAAGGTCTATGTAGCCATGAAACGGAAGCTTCAGCCTGGAGACAAGATGGCCGGACGTCACGGAAATAAGGGCGTGGTCTCCAAGGTGGTACCCATCGAGGATATGCCCTATCTTCCCGATGGGACCCCGGTGGACATGGTGCTTTCGCCTCTGGGGGTACCCTCCCGGATGAACATCGGGCAGATCCTTGAGACCCATCTGGGCTGGGCCTGTAAGGAACTGGGTAGAAAGCTCTCCCGGCTGGCCGAGGAGCATCAGGTCCAGGCGATTAAGGATCTCCTCAAGCGGCTTTTCAGCGAAGAGGAATACCAGCGTCTGGTCGAGGGGAAGACCGAGGAGGAGATCCTGGATATGGCCCGGGCCTTTGCGGATGGCATTCCGGTGGCCACGCCGGTCTTCGACGGGGCTAAGGAGCCCGAGATCAAGGCCTGGTTGAGGGAGGCCGGTCTTTCCGAGACCGGGCAGACCGTGCTCTACAATGGGATGACCGGTGAACCCTTCAGGGAACCGGTGACCGTGGGTTACATGTATATGCTCAAGCTCCATCACCTGGTGGACGACAAGATTCATGCCCGGGCGACCGGTCCTTACTCCCTCATCACCCAGCAACCGCTCGGCGGTAAGGCCCAGTTCGGTGGTCAGCGTCTGGGCGAGATGGAGGTCTGGGCTATGGAAGCCTACGGAGCGGCTTACGCCCTCCAGGAATTCCTTACGGTCAAAAGCGACGACGTAACCGGAAGGACCCGGATGTACGAGAAGATCGTCAAGGGGGAAAACTTTCTTGAACCGGGGCTTCCGGAAAGCTTTAAAGTCCTGGTTAAAGAACTCCAGGGCCTCTGTCTGGACGTAGAGGTCCTGGAGGAATAAGCCTCTTTGGAGGAGGTGCAAGCCCATGGAAGAACTTTTTTCTTATTTCGCCAAACCCAAAGATCCCATGGACATCAAGGCCATTCGCCTGGGGTTGGCTTCCCCGGAGAAGATCCGGGAGTGGAGCCATGGAGAGGTCAAGAAGCCCGAGACCATCAATTACCGTACGCTCAAACCCGAGCGGGATGGCCTTTTCTGTGCCAAGATCTTCGGTCCGGTGAAGGATTACGAGTGTCTCTGCGGAAAGTACAAACGGGCCAAGCATCGGGGCGTCATCTGTGAGAAGTGCGGGGTGGAGGTCATTCAGAGTAAGGTGCGCCGGGAACGGATGGGGCACATCGAGCTTGCGGCCCCGGTGGCCCATATCTGGTTTCTGAGGAGTGTGCCGAGCAAGATAGGTTCCCTTCTGGATCTCACTCTCAAGGAGCTTGAGGCGGTCCTCTATTTCGAGAAGTACATCGTGGTGGAAAGTGAAGTGCCGGAACTGCCCAGAGGGAAGGTCCTGACGGAGGAACAGGTATACGCCTTTCGGCAGAAGTTCGGAGAGAAGTTCCGGGTAGGCATGGGGGCGGAGGCGGTTCGGGAGATCCTCCGGACCCTCGATCTGGATCAACTGGCGGAGGAGATCCGGGCCGAGATGGAGAAGACCTCCAGCGAGGCCCGGCGGAAGAAGCTCGGCAAGCGTCTCAAGGTGGTGGACGCCCTGCGGACCTCCGGCAACCGGCCGGAGTGGATGATCCTGGAGGTGGTGCCGGTCATTCCGCCGGAGCTCCGGCCCCTGGTGCCCCTGGAGGGAGGGCGCTTCGCTACTTCGGACCTTAATGATCTCTACCGCCGGGTGATCAACCGGAACAACCGTCTAAAGCGTCTGATGGAACTGGATGCCCCGGAGGTGATCGTTCGCAACGAGATGCGCATGCTCCAGGAGGCGGTGGATACTCTGTTCGACAACGGCCGTCGGGGCCGGCCGGTGACCGGTCCGAACCGCCGTCCTTTAAAGAGCCTCTCGGACATGCTCCGGGGCAAACAGGGACGGTTCCGGCAGAATCTTCTCGGGAAACGGGTGGACTTTTCCGGTCGTTCGGTGATTGTGGCCGGTCCCGAACTCCGGATGCACCAGTGCGGGCTCCCGAAGAAGATGGCCATCGAGCTCTTCAAACCTTTTATTTATCAATGGCTGGAGAAAAACGGTTACGCCACCACTATCAAGACGGCCAAGCGGCTGGTGGAGGAAGAAGATCCTCTGGTCTGGGATGCCCTGGAGGAGATCGTCAAAGAGTTTCCTATTATGCTCAACCGGGCGCCCACGCTTCACCGTCTGGGTATCCAAGCCTTCGAGCCCGTGCTCATTGACACCAAGGCCATTCAGCTCCATCCCCTGGTGTGCGTGGCCTACAATGCGGACTTCGATGGCGACCAGATGGCGGTGCATGTGCCCCTTTCGGTGGAGGCCCAGACCGAGTGCCGGGTGCTTCTCCTTTCCACCAACAACATTCTTCTTCCGGCCAGCGGCGTGCCCGTAGTCTATCCCACCCAGGACATGGTTCTGGGGCTCTTCTACATGACCCTTGAGCGGCCCTTTGCCAAGGGGGAAGGGCGGGTCTTCCGTGATCCGGAGGAGGTCCTCCTGGCCTACCAGGAGGGGGCCGTGGATCTCCAGGCCCGAATCAAGGTCCGGATGGATGGGCGTTTGGTGGAGACCACCCCTGGGCGTCTGATCTTCTCTACCATTGTGCCGGAAGAGATACCCTTTGAGGAATACAACAAGCCTCTCCGCAAAAAGGAACTTCAGCGTCTGATCGATCTTTCCTATCGCCGGGCCGGAGCCAAGAAGACCGTCATCTTTGCCGACCGCATGAAGGACATGGGTTACCAGATGGCCACCGAGGCCGGACTTTCCATCTGTGTGGACTACCTGGTGATTCCCAAGAAAAAGGCCGAGATTCTGGCGGAGGCGGAGAAGAAGGTTCAGGAGATCCTTCAACAGTATCGGGACGGACTCATCACCGACGGTGAGCGCTACAACAAGACCGTGGACATCTGGTCAGCGGCCACCGATCGGGTCACCCAGGAGATGATCAAGGAGATGGAGACCGCGGAGTACGTGGGGCCGGATGGGAAGAAGGTGGTCGGGCCCAGCATGAACCCGGTTTACATTATGGCCTATTCCGGGGCCCGGGGCTCGGTGGACCAGATCCGACAGCTGGCGGGCATGCGGGGTCTCATGGCCAAGCCCTCGGGGGAGATCATCGAGACCCCCATTAAGAGCAATTTCCGGGAAGGCCTCTCCGTTCTGGAGTACTTCGTGTCCACGCACGGGGCCCGTAAAGGGCTGGCGGATACGGCCTTGAAGACCGCCAACGCCGGGTACCTCACCCGACGTCTGGTGGATGTGGCCCAGGATTGCACGGTGGTGGAGGAGGACTGCGGAACCATCGACGGCCTGGAGGTGGGACACCTCATTGAGGCCGGTGAGATCATGGAGCCGGTGTGGGACCGGGTGCTCGGTCGTGTGGCCCTGGAGGACATCGTGGATCCGGTGACCGGAGAGATCCTGGTCAAGGCCAATGAGGAGATCGATGAGAAGGCTGTGAAGAAGTTGCGCGAGGCCGGCATCGAGAAGGTGGCCATCCGCTCGGTGCTTACCTGTCAGAGCCGTTACGGAGTCTGCGCCAAATGTTACGGTCGGGATCTGGCCACCGGGCGCATGGTGGAGATCGGGGAGGCCGTGGGGATCATTGCGGCTCAGTCCATCGGGGAACCCGGAACCCAGCTTACCATGCGGACCTTCCACATCGGAGGAACCGCCAGTAGAGCCGTGGAACAGAGTGAACACCGGGCCCAGACCCAGGGGCAGGTGAAGTTCATCAACCTCAAGACCGTGCGGAGCCGGGATGGCTCCCTCATTGCCCTGAATCGTCAGGGGGAGATCGCCATCGTTTCCCCGGATGGCCGCGAGAAAGAGCGTTATCCTGTGGTTTACGGAGCCAGGATCCGGGTCGAGGAGGGCCAGGAGGTCAAGCCCGGCGATCTCCTGGTGGAGTGGGATCCCTTTACCAATCCCATCATCACCGAGGTTTCCGGAAAGGTGAAGTTCGGAGACATCATCGACGGGGTTACCGTGGACGAGCGAACGGATCCCATTACCGGAAGGGTGAGCATCATCGTCCGGGAATACAAACTCACGGATTATCGTCCCCGCATCTCCATCAAGGACGAACGCGGGCGCACTAAGAAGCTCCCCTCGGGCAAGGGTGAAGCTCGCTATCTCCTTCCCGTGGGTGCCATCCTCACGGTGCAGGAAGGGGATTATGTGGAGGCCGGAGACATCATCGCCAAGATTCCTCGCGAGACGGTGAAGACCAAGGACATTACCGGAGGTCTTCCCCGGGTGGCTGAACTCTTTGAGGCCCGCAAGCCAAAGGATTACGCCGTGATCAGCGAGATTGAGGGCGAGGTGATCTTCGACAAGGAGCTCAAGGGTAAACGGAAGATCATTGTGAAGCCGGAGGTCGGTGAGGCCAAGGAGTATCTCGTGCCCAAAGGAAAGTACCTGGCGGTCCAGGAGGGGGATTACATCCGGGCCGGAGATCCCCTGATCGAGGGTTCCCCGAATCCTCACGATATTCTCAGGGTGAAGGGGATTAAGGAGCTGGCCAAATTCCTGGTGGAGGAGATCCAGGAGGTCTACCGGCTCCAGGGCGTACGGATTAACGACAAGCACTTTGAGGTCATCGTGCGGCAGATGCTCAAGAAGGTCAAGATTAAGGAGGCCGGGGACACGCGTTTCATGATCGGGGAGCTGGTAGATCGGGCGGTCTTCGAGGAGGAGAACGAGCGGGTTCTGCGCGAAGGCGGACGGCCCGCGGTGGCCGAGCCGGTGGTGCTCGGAATAACCAAGGCCGCGCTGAACACCGAGAGCTGGCTCTCGGCGGCCTCCTTCCAGGAGACCACCCGGGTGCTGACGGATGCGGCGCTCGCCGGTAAGGTGGATTATCTGCGGGGTCTCAAGGAGAACGTGATCATCGGGCGCCTCATCCCTGCCGGAACCGGCCGCGTCTATTACGACATGAAGGCCGAAGAGAAAAAGGCCTTAGAGG
>WFPH01000120.1 GCA_015487645.1 Thermosulfurimonas sp.
CTTAATACCGGTCTCGAGCACCCGGATGTTCACATCCTGCTCCGTCAAATCCGGGGCGGGGCGGTGAATGGGATAGTACTTATCCGCCTGAATAGGCCCAGCCTCGTCCACCGGGTCGCCCACCACATTCATAATGCGGCCCAGGGTAGCCTTACCCACCGGCACCTTGATGGGCGCTCCGGTAGCCACCACCTCTTGGCCCCGGTAAAGGCCGTCGGTGGTGTCCATGGCGATGGTGCGTACTACATTGTCACCTAGCTGCTGGGCCACCTCCAGCACCAGGTTCCAGGGACGATCGTCAATGGCCGGATTGGTCACCCGCAAGGCCTCGAGAATGCTCGGCAGGTAATCCGCAGAAAACTCTACGTCCACCACCGGACCCATGACCTGCACTACTCTGCCCACCGCCTTAACCTCTATCTTTTGGCCCGCGACCTCGATCACCTTTTCCGCCATATCCCTTACTCCTCCTTAAGTATTCAGGTTGATTTTAGCCTTGCTTAATGGCCTCCGCACCACCCACAATATCCATAAGTTCTTTGGTGATGGAGGCCTGCCTGGTCTTATTGAAAAGGAGCGTAAGCTCTCGCACCATGTCTCCACAGGCCCGGTTGGCATTGTCCATGGCCGTCATACGGGCTGCCTGCTCACTCACAGCCGTCTCGAGCATAGCCGCGTAAACCCGCGTGTTCACATACATGGGAAGAATCTGATCAAAGAGCTCCTCCGGCGAAGGTTCGTAAATAGGCGCTCCCTTAAAGCCCTCTTCCTTCTCTTGACTCTCCTCAACACTGATAGGCAGAAGTTTCTCCCGCTTGGGAACCTGACGCACCACGTTGATGAAATAACCGTAAATCACATGAGCCTCGTCAATCTCACCATCCAGGAAGGCCCGCATGGTCCGGCGGGCAATGGTCCGGGCATCCTGCATGATGACCCGGCCCATGACATCCGTATAGCTCTCCAGTACTTCCGCCCGCCGACGGAAGTACTGGTACCCCTTTTTACCCACACAAATGAGCTTTACGGCCTGCCCCTGAGCCTCCCTCTCCGCAATAAACTTCTCGGCTTCCTTGATGAGGTTGCTATTGAAGGCTCCGCACAACCCTCGATCAGCTGTCACCAGAACCAATCCAACCGTCTTCACCTCCCGGACGGCCATCAGCGGAAATTGCGAAGGCAAAACCGCCCCGCTGGCCACCAGCTCTGTGATAACCTCCCGGAACTTTTCGCCATAAGGCCGGAATTGCTCCAGACGAGTCTGGGCGCCGCGGAGCTTGGCCGCGGCCACCATATTCATGGCCCGGGTAATCTGGCCAATCTTCTTAATGGCCTCTATTTTTCGGCGAATATCCCTTAAGTTAGGCATCTCTTAACCCCTTACGGCACCGGTACAGGTTCTACATTGTAATTTTTCTTGAACTCTTCATTAAACTCCTTCATGGCCGCATGCATCTTTTCTTCAAGCTCCGGGCTGATCTCTTGCTTCTCCCGAATCTCCTTGTAGATCTCCGGATAACGACTCTCAATGAATTGATAAAGCTCCCGCTCGTAGTCTGCCAGCACCTCCAGAGGCATCTCATCGAGATAGCCCCTGGTGCCCGCAAAGAGAATACAAACCTGTTTTTCTACCGGTAGCGGCTGATACTGAGGCTGCTTGAGAATCTCGGTGAGTCGAGCTCCCCGGTGCAACACCCTCTGGGTGGCCCGGTCGAGCTCCGATCCAAACTGCGCAAAAGCCGCAAGCTCCCGGTACTGGGCCAATTCCAGACGCAACCTTCCGGCCACCTGCTTCATGGCCTTAATCTGAGCCGCACCTCCCACTCGGGAGACCGAAAGCCCAACGTTAATAGCCGGACGAATACCGGCAAAGAAAAGACCCGGCTCAAGATAAACCTGGCCATCCGTAATAGAGATCACATTGGTGGGAATATAGGCCGAAACGTCTCCCTGCAGGGTCTCAATGATGGGGAGAGCCGTAAGCGAACCGCCACCATACTTTTCGTTGAGTTTGGCCGCCCGCTCAAGAAGCCGCGAGTGGTTGTAGAAGATGTCGCCAGGATAGGCCTCACGTCCCGGCGGACGACGCAAAAGCAGCGAAACTTCACGGTAGGCGTTGGCCTGTTTGGACAGATCGTCATATATGATAAGCGCATGCCGGCCGGTATCCCGGAAGTACTCTCCCATAGCACAACCGGCATAGGGGGCAATGTACTGCAGCGTAGCCGGATCCGAGGCGCAGGCCACCACCACGGTGGTGTACTCCATGGCCCCGTACTTCCGCAGCGTCTCCACAATCTGGGCCACCGTGGACTTTTTCTGCCCCACGGCCACGTAGATGCAGTAAACGTCCGTATCCTTCTGCGCCAAGATAGCATCCACACAGATAGCCGTCTTCCCGGTCTGACGGTCACCGATGATGAGCTCACGCTGCCCCCGACCGATAGGGGTCATGGCATCGATGGCCTTAAGCCCGGTGTACATGGGCTCATGCACCGGACGCCGAGCAATGATCCCGGGAGCCTTCACCTCGATACGCCGGAACTCCTTGGCCTCGATAGGCCCCTTACCGTCCAGCGGACGCCCGAGGGGATCTACTACTCGGCCGATCACGGCCTCCCCTACCGGAACCTCCGCGATTCGGCCCGTCCGTTTGGCGATATCCCCCTCTTTGATCTTGGTGGCATCACCCATGATGGGGACACCCACATTGTCGAACTCCAGGTTCAACGCGATACCCATTTCTCCGCCCGGGAACTCAATGAGCTCCATGGCCTGACAGTTTCGCAAACCATATACCCGGGCCACGCCATCTCCCACCGAGATGACCACACCCATCTCATTGAGATCGACCTTCTTCTCGTATTCCTCGATCCTCTTTTTAATCAGATCACTAATTTCCTCGGCTCTAATTCCCTGCTGCATATTAGGCCACCTCTCCCTTTATTATGGATTCTTTAAAGGCCTCAAGCTGGGTCCGGACGCTACCGTCCAGAACCAGATCTCCTATCCTAACCACTAACCCCCCGATAAGATCGGGATCTTCCTGAATGAGGAGCTTGACCTCTTTGCCCGTAAGCTTTTTCAAAGCCTCCGCAAGCTGCCCCTGCTCCTCCTCTCCCAATCCAAAGGCCGCTCGCACCTCCGCTCGCACGATCCCAAGCTCCTCATCCAGAAGCTGATCGTAGGCTTCCAAAATAGCCTGGATGAACTGGATTCGTTTCTTTTCTACCAGAAGCCTCAGGAAACGGGCCACCTCCTCATCTAACGAAAGCCCCTTGATAATATCCTCCACGATCTCCATCTTGAGATCCGGAGGATAGATGGGGCTCTCAAGGGCTTCCAGCACCTCCGGAGAGGAAGCCAGAAAATCCCCGACTTTTTTCAGTTCCTCTCCGTACTCCTTTACCTTGCCCCGCTCTTTAGCCGCTGCGAAAAGACCCCTGGCATACTTTTGGGCTACGATTGTCCTAATCAATGGACCACCCTCTTTACGTTTTCTATCTTTTCCACAAACTCTTTAAAGAGTCTTTTTTGGTCCTCGGGGGTAATGTTTTTACGCAGGATTTCCTCGGCCATCCTGACCGCAAGCTCCGCCACCTCTCGCTGAAGCTCAACCTTGGCCCGAGCCACCTCTTGCTGGATATAGAGTTCCGCCTGCTGTTTAATCCGCTCCGCGTTCTTCTTGGCCTCCTCTATAATCCGCTGCGCTTCATGCTCACCCTGCTCACGAAAAGACTCAAGCAACCGCTGGGCCTCGGCCTCAAGCCCCTTCAGCTTCTCCTGAAGCTCGGCGTATCGCCGCTCGGCCTCCTCCTTCTTGGCCATCAGATCTTCATACTCGTTAATAATAGCCTCCCGACGGGAACGGAAGAGATTGACGACAGGATCCTTCCCAAACTTATAGAGAATAGCCACCAAGATAAGAAAGTTTATCAACCACCAGATAAAATTATTGATCTGCTCCCGGGTAACACCCTCGTAGGCCCCAGCCTCATGAGAAACCGCCCCACGAGTTCCGTGGACCACCGCCTCTGTGGCACCCCCTTCAGCGGCCATAGCCGACGTAGCAGGCCAAAAGGCTACCTTTACCGCCAGACCACAACCGCCCAAGACAAGCCCCAAAACCAAAAGCCAGCCCCAAATCCTTCTCATAGCGCCCTCCCGAGGATCTTCTCCGCCATAGCCCGCGAAAAGACCTCCACCTGCTCGGAGAGGGCCTTCCGGGCGCTTTCAATTTGACTCCGTATCTCACTAAAAACCTTTTCCTTATAAGCCTCAGCCTCCCTAGCCGCAGCCTCAAGGATCTGGCGCTCCTCCTCTCGAGCCTTGGCCCGCAAGGCTTCCCTCTCGGCCGCCGCACGACTGCGAGCCTCGGCCAACCCCTTCTCGTAAGCTTTAAGACTCTCCTCGGCCTTAGCTAAAAGCTCCTCGGTTTCGGACTTGAGCCCTTCGAAACGACTCTTTCTTTCCTCAAGGGTACGCATCACGGGCCGAATAAGAATAGCATTCAAAATAAAGGTAAGGATGAGGGCCTGAGCGATGGTAATCCAGAAAGTAATATCAAAGTTAAGCATAGCCTCCTCTGCCTCCCCAGCTTTTGCAGACCAAGTTCGCTTTTAGCTTAAAGTGGATGTTATGTCAAGCAATGTTTACGCCCAAAATGCCGGATTATAGAAAAGAAAATCGCCTTCTCATCACCGAAGCCATCATTCCTAACATAATCATATTGGAAAGAATGGAAGACCCCCCGTAACTCAAGAAAGGCAGGGGCACACTGGCCGTAGGAAGGATGCGTAAAACTCCCCCTAGATTTATAAAAACTTGCCAGAAGAGGGCCGAAGCTGCCCCGAAAGCCAGGAATCTTCCTAGGCAGTCCCGGGCGAGATATCCGGCTCTAAGGCCATAGAAGATTATCAGAGCATAAAGCAAAAGAACAGCCAACGAACCTATAAATCCCCATTCCTCGGCCCAAACCGCAAAGGCCAAATCCGTGTGTTTAGCCGGAAGATAATGTAATCGGGAAGAAAGCCCCTTCCGGAACCCCTGTCCTACAAGCCCTCCCGAGCCCACCGCTATGAGGGCCTGCCTAGTTTGATAAGACCAGCGCTTCTGGGTCTTGCCGGGCTTAAGAAAGGCCATAATCCTGGCTTTTTGATAAGGCTTGAGATTCCGCCAGAGAGGTGGACCTATCACAAAAGAGATCACCAGACCAGCCAAGGCTAGCCCTATAAGGAGCCGGCGGGAAAGACCGGCCAGAAAGATCAGACTTTCACAAATCACAAAGACCAAAAAGGCCTGATCAAGATCGCTTACCGCAATAAGGGCCACGGGGATTGCTACCAGCAAATTGGCCAGAGCAAACAAGGAAAAACTCAGACAGACTTCACGATGATGACAGAAAAGAAGGGCCAAAAGGATAATCAGGACAGGCTTGGCGAACTCCGAAGGCTGTAAACTGAAGGCACCAAAGTAAAGCCACCTTTTTCCCGCAAGGGCCATGTATCCCAGGAGCAAAACCAGAAGGGTGTAAAGGGAAAAGATCCTCTGAAAGGTTAGAAACTTACGGTAGTCTAAAAGATAAAAGGTCAGAAAAGCCAGAGCCCCTACCAACAGAAAAAAGGCTTGGCGAATAAAATAGGCCGACCCCCCGGCACTCAGTTGATTGAGGAGACCGCACCCCAGGAGGGCCATAAGGGCCAGGAAAAAAGGCCATTCAACCAGCCAGGTCTGAAGCCTCACGGCCTTTCGCCCTGGAAGTAAAGTCTCAGCACTTTAGCCGCTATCGGAGCGGCCGCCTCTCCTCCGTGTCCTCCATGCTCCACCAAGACCCCTACCACGATCTCGGGATCCCTCGCCGGGGCAAAAGCAATAAACCAGGCATGATCTCTCTTCTCATAGGGAACTTCCTGGTCTTTCTTCTTGTCTTTGCTCTTCTTCACCACCTGAGCCGTGCCCGTCTTTCCGGCCACTAGGATATCTTTCATTTTGGCGGCCTTCCCCGTACCACGTTTCCCATTCACAGCCTCTATCAGTCCTCTCACCACCCACCTCAAATTGGCCCCACTCGCTGGCAATTGCCCTTCCTCCTCTGGGGAAAAGATCTTTATCTTTTTTCCGGAGGGCTCAGAGATTTCACTTACCACATAAGGCTTCAAAAGGTGCCCCCCGTTTCCCAGAGCAGCATAGAATTTGACCAGCTGGACTAAATTGACTTCGAGAGGGCCCTGGCCGATGGCTACCACCAGATTTTCCCCTTTTTGCCAGCGCTCCCCGAAAACACTTCTCTTCCATCTCCTGTCCGGGACCAAGCCAGGGTTTTCTCCCGGAAGCCCCAGACCGGAGGGCCTTCCAAAACCGCATCGCCGGGCATATTGGGCCAGATAATCAATGTCGAGTCTCTCACCCAAAACATAAAAATAGGTATCACAGGACTGGGCCAGAGCCTGGATCAGAAAAACTTTTCCGTGTCCCCATTTACGCCAGCAATGAAAAATCCTGCGCCCCAGACGGTAAAAACCCGGGCAGTAAATCTCCTCTTCCGGAGAAATCAGGCCAGCCTCAAGGGCCGCCAGCAGAGTCACCGGTTTAAAGGTGGATCCAGGATGATAAGCCAGAAGGGCCTTGTTTAAAAGAGGGTGATAGGGGTCTGCGGTAAGGGCTCGCCAGGCCCTGGGCGAAAAACCCTTGATAAAACCCGCCGGATCCGGGGCCGGGGCACTAACCAGCGCCAGAAGAGCCCCCCGCCGGGGATCCATCACCACGATAGCTCCTGAACGGCCTTCAAGAAGACCATACGTTTCCTGCTGGAAAAGACCGTCTACCGTAAGAAAGAGATCCTTGCCGGGACGTGGGGGAACCTCACTCACAATCTTTACCGTGCGGCCGAAGGCATCCCTTTCAAGCTCTCTCTCCCCCTTGAGCCCTCGCAGTTCGGTCTCATAGGCCCGCTCAAGACC
>WFPH01000121.1 GCA_015487645.1 Thermosulfurimonas sp.
AGGGACTCGGTCTTTTCTCTTTCGGGAGTCAAAGACCTCAAGACCGGGGCTTTCTCTTTTAGGGGCACCGGGCGCGTTTCCCCGGAACTTTTGGCCTACTTTTATGAGCGTTTTGGCTGGCCCGAGCGTTTCAGGCTTCGCGCCCCACTCCGGGTGAAGAACCTGGATCTCTCCCTCACCCCGGATGAGAACCTTCGTCTCTCCCTTTCCCTGGTTTCTCCCAAAGGAGCCTCTCTTGAGGCTGAGGTCGAACGCGGGAAGACCTTGCTTCGCGTGCGCGGCGGGCGCTTGCTCTACCGGGGACAAACCCTGCACTTCGCCTTTGAGCGGTTCCCGGAAGAGTAC
Organism: Thermosulfurimonas sp.; assembly: GCA_015487645.1. Lineage (GTDB taxonomy): Bacteria > Desulfobacterota > Thermodesulfobacteria > Thermodesulfobacteriales > Thermodesulfobacteriaceae > Thermosulfurimonas_A. Next base: position 346 of record WFPH01000121.1, read on the forward strand.
CGGATCTCCCTGAAGGGCGAGCTTTCTCCCCAGGTTCTTTCCGCTATCTTCGAGGAAAATCCCGGCCTTGAAGGCTATTTCAAGGCCGATTTCGAGGCCGACTTTAACCTGGCGCGTCCCCTTCTCAGCCGCTTTCGCGGACGTCTTGAGGGGCGGGATTTGACCCTTCCGGTAAAAGGAACCCCTCAGATTAAGAGATTCCGCCTACGAGGGGCCGGACGCACTTTTCACTTTGAAGAGCTGGTCGCAAGCTTAGCGGGTTCGGATTTCGTGGCCTCTGGACGGCTAGAGGTGGTTCCCAAGAATTTCCGCCTTGAGGGCGCACTCCGTTCTCGGCTCATCGACCTCCCGGCCCTCAAGTCCCAATTTTTTCAAAAGAAAAGTTTATCTTCAGGGAAAAAGTTTAAAGTGGTCGGGCATCTAGCGGTGAAGTGCCAGAAACTCCGGCTTACGGAAAAGAGGAGTCTTGAAAACTTCCAGGGCGAGGTGTTCCTCTATCCCAAGGGGGGGCGGGTGGTAATCTCCGAGGCCCGCTTCTGTAGCCTGCCTCTGCAGGGGGATTATCGTTTCGGCGAGCACCGGATCCTGAATCTCAACCTTTACGAACCCTCCGGTGACTTTACCGCCCTCTGGGCCTGCCTTTCTCCAAGGAAAGAGGTTCTCATCTCCGGTCCTTTCAGTCTGCGGGCGGATTTTCACCTCGGTGGAAAGAAGGATCTCTTTGAGGAGGGAAGGGGAACCTTCAGGCTGGAGTCGCCCTCGGGCGAGATTCACCGTTTCGGTCTGCTGGCCAAGATCTTCGGTTTTCTGAGCCCTATCGACCTCTTTAAAGGCCAGCTTCCTTCCCTTGAGGAGGAAGGTTTTCCCTATCGGGGGCTTTCGGTGGTGGGCAAGCTTTCTGGGCGCAAGTTTCATGTGGAGCAGGCCCGTCTGGAGGGCCCCGGCCTCAGGCTCTTTGCTTCGGGAGACGTCTTCCTGCCCGAGGGGCGCCTCGACCTTACGGTCCTGGCCTCGCCCTTTAAGACCGTGGATGCGATGGTGAGCCGGATTCCGGTGGTGGGGTTTGTCCTCACGGGCAAGAAAAAGATGCTGGTCTCTTTCCCTATCGGGGTGCGGGGCTCTTACCGCGATCCCACCATTATCCCTCTTGATCCCAAGGCCATCGGGCAGGGTGTTTTCGGTCTTTTCAAGCGGGTCTTTGAGCTTCCGGCGCAGATTGTGGCACCGAAGGATTAGATTTTAAACGAAAGAGTGTGCTAAGATGCCTTTGATTCTTTTAATAAACAGTTGACGGCCTTCAAGGCAAATAATGACCTTGGTTCCCTAAAAATGGCCCTTTACATTTCTTGAACTTTGAAGTATTAAGGTTGAAAGATCTAAAGGGGTAAAAAACTACGCTTTAAGGAGGTGTGGGCATGAAACGGTGGTTGGGTTTGGTATTGGCGTTTCTTTTGATGGTGCCCGGAGGGCTTCTGGCCTACACCGGGGCCTCTCAGGACGAACTCCTGCAGAGGATCCAGCAGCTCGAGAAGGAGCTCCAGGCGCTTAAGAAGCAGCTTGAGGCCGTCAAAGAGGCCCAGGAGGAGACCTCCGACACCGTGGACGAGATGAGCGACCTGGTGGACAAGTTCAAGGACAACATGGGCAAGTTCCAGATCTGGGGCGATATTCGCACTAGGATTGATTCTACCCGGGCCTATGTGCCGGAGAGTTACTGGAATTATTTTGATGGATTTCATTATTCAACTAACTATCATCGTATTGTTCCGGTATGGGATTATACTAATCCTGACCATGCCAAATGGGCTAAAGGACACAAGGAGAATGATACGGTTTGGACCAACCGGATGCGGATCAACTTTAAGGTCAATCCCACGGAGAATGTAAATGTCAAGGTGCGTCTGGCCTACTATAAGATCTGGGGTATGTCCGATGACTATGTGTCTCCTGAGATCTTTCCTGGCATGAGCAACAATTTTAGCTTCGGTGTACGGCCCTCCGACAGCCGCCTCTATGTGGATCGGGCCTACTTCAACTGGGTGAATGTGGGCGGTTACCCCATCTGGATCTCCTTTGGCCGCCGGCCCACCACCCACGGTTCTCCGCAGCACCTGCGCGAGGGGCTCGACAAGAAGGAGGCTTCTCCCTCTGGTATCAACATTGATATTCCCTTCGATGGGGCCACCATCGGGTTCCAGTATCGCTGGCCCTGGCCCGGGCGCATTCGCTTCTGTTACGGGCGCGGTTTCGAGTCCGGTTTCAAGATGCCTATCGATCGGGCCAAGGACGATGTGGACTTCTACGGCTTCGTGTGGGATGTGCTGGATGACCCCGACCGCAACATGATGCTCATCGTGCAGGCCTTCAAGGCCGAGGGTGTGATGGACTTCCCGGAGGGCACCTGGTTTATGTCCAAGATTGGTCCCATGCATGTGACCACTACAAATAATCTTGGTGATATTTATGAAATTGGAGCAACCTGGATTCACAAGGTGGACATCCCTTATGTGGGACTTGAAGGGGTAGATTATTTCGTGTCGGTGGGACTCTCCATTACGGATCCGGATAAAGTAGGTATGATGCCTTATGATATGTGGAATGGAACTGCTTACGTGCCATATAAGATGTATTACACCCTCTTGGGAGGTTTTGCTAACAGTGCCGATCAGATAGATACCGATACTCATACTGGCTGGGCAGTCTATGTTGGTGCGCGTATTCCGCTGCCCTGGGTACCGGGTGCCAAACTCGGTCTGGAGTATAACTACGGCTCCAAGTGGTGGATGCCCTTTATGGTGGCCACCGACGATGTTTACATCAACAAGCTGGCTACCCGCGGGCACGTGGCCGAGGTCTACTGGATTCAGGATCTCCCGGCCGGCGAGGCTCTTTCCAAGTACGCCAAGGTCTTCCTGCGCCTTGGCTTCCAGTACTTCTGGTTCAACTATAGTGGAAGCGGTATGTGGTTGGGCGAGCCGCACGAAATTAATGAGTTGGATGATATAACCCCAATGGGGGCTGCTAATCCCCAGATGTTTATGCCCATCGACCACATGTACAACCTCTACGCCTCCTTTGAGGTCTACTTCTAAGCGTTTTCTCGCTGCGACCATCCGGGGCGGGGGGCCTCCACCCCCGCCTTTTTTTTATTCCCCCTCCCTCCGGGGCTAGGGGAGGGGTTCCTGTTTGTCTTTTCCGGAACGAAGTATAAAATGGGAAAAGAACAGACGATTCAAGTCTGAGAGGAAAGAGGCGAGAAAGATGGCTCTGGTGCACCTCATCCGAAAGCTTGAGAGTGTGGATCCCTCCCTGAGGGAGGTCCTTTACGGCATTCTTGAGGAGATGGAGAGGCAGAATGCGCGTCTTGAGGAGCTCTATGTCTCGCGCCTTGAGTTTGAGGAGTTAAAAAAGGCGGTCCGGGAGCTGGCTGAGAAAGTGGCTGAGCTAGCGGAGGCGCAGAGGCGCACGGAGGAGGAGTTAAGAAAGCTGGCTGCAGACCATGCGGAGACCCGCCGACGGCTTGAGGGGCTTTCGGATACGGTAGGCTACAGCCTGGAGAATGCAGCCTATCGGGCTCTTCCGGCTATTCTTAGGGAGCACGGTCTTGAAGTTGAAGGACGCCTTATCAGGAAATATGTGAAGGTGGGTCGGGTTTTCCGGCAGATAAACGTTTACGGCTATGCCCGGAAAAATGGTGAGCGTTTCCTTATTGTGGGGGAGGTTAAGACGCGGCCCTCAAAGAAGGAGATCGACCGTTTCGAGAAGCTGGCCGACGCTCTGGCCCGCAAGGAAGGGCTTCCCGTCTTTCGGCTTTTTGTGGCCCACGACTTTCCCCCGGACATCGAAGAATTTCTCCGCTCCCGCGACATCCTTCCGGTCTGGTCCTACGAATTCGAGAGCTAAAGCTCCGCCAGCGGGGCCTTCCAGGCGGCCTTAAGTTCGGAGAGCGGTTCCTTCACCAGGTCGCGGCCCAGGCCGTCCCGGATGATGAGTTCCGGTTCCGCGATGACCTCTCCGATGAGGGCGCACACGGTGCCCTCCATGAGTTTCTCGAAGTCCCGCTGGCGGTCGCGCGGCACGGTCACCAGGATACGGCTTGCGGACTCGGAAAAGAGGATAAAATCCGGCCGGCCGCAACCCTCATAGGGTACCGCCGAAAGATCCACAAAAAGCCCATAGCCCCCGGCGAAGGCCTTCTCCGCCAGGGCCACGGCCAGGCCCCCGTCCGAGGCGTCATGCGCCGAGGAGACCAGACCGTAGTAAATAGCATCGCGCAGCCTGAGGTATCGGGTCCGTGCTTTATGAGCGTCAACCCTCGGCACCGAGGCCCCCACAAAGCCCCGGCTGGCATAGTACTCCGAGCCTCCGAGTTCATCCCGCGTCATCCCTAAGATGTAAAGGAGATCCCCCGGACGCTTGACGTCCATGGTGCAGGCCCGCGTGACATCCGGCACCCGGGCCACCACCGAAAAGAGAAGAGTCGGGGGAACCGAGATCTTGAGGCTTCCGTCGGGAAGGATTACTCCCACCCCGTAAGGATTTTCCCCCTTCGGGTCAAGCCCCAAGGCCATGAGGTAGTCGTTTTTCATGGAGTCCTTCCCCGAGATGCAGGGGACCCCGTAAGCCAAGGTAAAATCGTGCACGGCCTTTGCGGCTCGCACAAGCTGGGCCAGCTTAAAGCGCCCATCGGGCGTCTTTTCGCTTTCAATGGGGTCGCACCAGCAGAAGTTATCCAGACCGGCCATGTGCTCAAGGTCTCCTCCCACGCAGACCGCGTTCCGGATGGCCTCGTCGATGGCGTTGGCCGCCATGAAGTAGGTGTCTATGTCCGAGAACTTGGGGCAGATTCCGTGGGCCACGGCGATGCCGTCCGGGCGCGAGAGATCCGGTCGGAGAACCGCGGCATCGCTCGGACCGTCGTCCTGGACTCCGGTCAAAGGTTTGACAACGCTTCCGCCCTGGACCTCGTGATCATACTGCCGCACTACGTATTCCTTGGAACATACGTTGAGGCGGGAGAGCATCTCCTTGAGCACGGCCCCCAGGTCCTCGGGCTCGGGAAGGTCGGGTTCCTCGTGCTTAGGAGGGCTCCATTCGGCGAAAAGCTCCATCTGAGGCACGCCTTCGTGGAGGAACTTAAGGGGAATGAGCCCCACGGTGCGCCCCTCGTAGCGGAGGTGGAAATATCCGGAATCCGTGAAGCGCCCAACCACCGTGGCCTCAACGTCCATCTTCCGGGCAAGCTCAAGGAAACGGTCGATCTTCTCCGGGGGCACGGCCACGGTCATGCGTTCCTGGCTTTCGGAAAGAAGGATCTCCCAGGGCTTGAGGCCCGGATACTTGAGAGGGGGTTTTTCCAGGTCAAGCTCCGCTCCGCCGGCCTCCCGGGCCATCTCGCCCACCGAGGAGGAGAGTCCCCCGGCCCCGTTGTCCGTGATGGAGGTGTAGAGGCACTCGTCCCGGGCGCGGAGCAGAAAATCGGTCATCTTTTTCTGGGTTATGGGGTCTCCGATCTGGACCGCGGTGGCCGGGCTTCCCTCGTGCAGGGCCTCGGAGGAGAAGGTGGCCCCGTGGATACCGTCCTTTCCGATCCTTCCCCCCACCATCACCACTAAGTCCCCGGGCCGGGCCCCCTTCTTCCAGGAGGGCTCGCCGCAGACCTCAAGAGGAAGGATCCCTCCGGTTCCGCAGTAGACCAGTGGTTTGCCGAGATAGCGGGGATCAAACACGATGGAGCCGTTTACCGTGGGGATTCCGCTCTGGTTTCCGCCGTGCTCCACCCCCTCGCGCACCCCTTCAAAGATCCGCCGGGGATGAAGTAGCCGGGGCGGGAGGGGTTTGTCCCAGTTCGGCGGAGCAAAGCAGAAGACATCGGTGTTGAAGATGAGAAGGGCACCCTTTCCGGTTCCGAAGGGATCCCGGTTCACCCCTACGATCCCGGTGAGAGCCCCGCCGTAAGGGTCAAGCGCCGAGGGGCTGTTGTGGGTCTCCACCTTGAAGGCCAGGGCCCAGGCCTCGTTCAGTTTGATGACTCCGGCATTGTCCACGAAAACCGAAAGGCAAAAGTCCCGCTCCCCGAGCCTTTCCCGGATCTTTTCCGTGGCCCCCCGGATGTAGGTCTTGAAGATGCTGTCCACGGTGAACTCTTCGCCGGTCTCAAGGTCGCGATAGTGGATACGGGCGTTAAAGATCTTGTGTTTGCAGTGTTCGGACCAGGTCTGGGCCAGACACTCAAGTTCCACATCCGTGATCTCCGGGCCGAGTCCGTATTTTCTACGCTCGACCACGAAGTCCTGGCGGGCAAAGTAATCCCTGATGGTCTGCATCTCTTCGAGCGAAAGCGCCAGCAGCCTTTCGCGGGAGAGACGCGCAAGCTCCTCATCCGAGAGACAGGAAAGGTCAAAGGTCTCCACCGTGGCCTCGGTGGTTTCTGTAACCCGCGGGGCCGGATAGGCGAGCCCTTGGGCCTCATAGTCTTTCCGAGAGATGATCCACCAGCGCTCGATGAGTTCGTTGGCCAGAAGTTCCCGGGCGAGCCGCTCAAGGTCCTCCCGCGAGAGCCGCCCCTTTATGAGATACTGTATGGCGGAATAGACTCCTTCGCAGGAGGGATCAAGCGGGCGCTCAAGGAGAAGCTCTAGGGCCTCGGCCGCCACTCGGCCCTCGTTGTCCGTAACCCCGGGCCTGAACCCCACCTCAATCACCCAGTCGTAGTCCAACCCAAGGGCCGGGGCGAGGGGTTTTTCTAGGGAGAAGACCTGGATGACCGGATCGCAGAGGGCCTCGCGGGCGAATCCCTCAAGGATTTCGGGGGAAAATTCCCCCTCCACCAGATAGACCCTTACCGTGCGCACGTCCTCCACCGGAAGCCCTAAAAACTCCCGCGCCCGGCGGAGGACCTTCTCTCCCCGGGCGTCCCGGAGTCCGGGTTTAAAAGCCACCTCAAGGCGGGAAATCCTCACCTAAGCCCCTCCCTCCTTAAGACTTTACTTCGTGCCAGCGATCCACGAAACGACTATACCAGTTTTTGAAAAGTTCGGAATCCGCAAAGTGAAACTCAAAGGGGTGGAAGGGATGGCGCTTGCGGAATTCCGAAAACCAGAGCCGTCTTATGCGGGAAAGATTTTCTCTCTCGGGAACGAGGATCAGGACATCGATGTCCGAGAGCGCCGGATGAGCCTTTCCCGAAACGATGGAGCCGAAGACCAGAAGCCTTACCGAGGGATGGCCCGATTCCTTCCAGGAGCGCAAAAATTCCCGCAAGATATCCTCCCAGCTTTCGAAATAGGGCCGGAGTTCCTCAACGGTCTCAAGATAAGGATCAAGATTGAGTTCCACGTAAACGCCCCCGGAGTTCCTTTAAAAAATCCAGCATGCGGGCCACGGCCTCCCGCTCAAATTCAAAAGGGAGATAACGGGAGGTGAAATAGGCCTGATAGATATCGTCCACCACCGAGATCCTTTCCCGGTAAAAGGTCTCCCAGGCGGCATCCACCTTGGCGGCCTCCCGGAAGAGGCGGTGGAGATTATGAGTCTGGGGGAAACTCCCCGTGTGTTCAAGGAGATAGGATTTGAGAAGAAGCTGAGCACTCTGTTCGGCAAAAAAGGCCGAAAGTTCAAGATCTCCTTCCTCAAAGTGCCGGAAGGCTTCACGGAAAAACTTTTCCGCTCGCCGGGCAAAGAGTCGCAGGGGCTCGCTCAAGGCCTTTACCCCCTAGGGATCTCAAGCATGCGCTTTACGGCCCGAAGGGCCCGCACCCGGATCTCCTCCGGGACCTCCACCCGGGGCTCAAGGGTCTCAAGGGCCCGGTGGACCAGCTCCAGAGTGGTGATCTTCATGGCCTCACAGAGCATCTTTTCCGAAGCGGGATAGAACTTCTTGTCCGGATTCTGCTTGCGCAGGGGGTAAAGCAACCCTACCTCCGTGCCGATGATGAACTCCTTGTGCTCCGATTCCCGGCAGAACTTGAGCATTCCGCTGGTTGAGGCCACGTGGTCGGCGAGATCAATCACTTCCGGCCGGCACTCGGGATGGGCCACGAAAAGGGCCTCGGGATGAGCTTCGCGGGCGCGTTTTACATCCTCGGCGGTAAGCACGTCGTGAAAGGGACAAAAGCCTTCGTGATAGATGATCTTTTTGTCCAGAAAGTGGCGCTGGGCGTAGCGGGCCAGGTTCATGTCCGGAAGGCAGATGACCTCCTTTTCCGGGAGACTGGCGATCACCCGCACCACATTGGCCGAGGTGCAGCAAATGTCGCTTTCGGCCTTCACATCGGCATAAGAGTTGACATAGGTCACCACCGGGGCTCCGGGATGTTTCTCGCGCAGGGCGCGCACATCCTCCGGGGTGATCATGTCCGCCATGGCACAGCCGGCTTCGCGGTTGGGGAGGAGCACAGTCTTCTCCGGCGAGACGATGGCCGCCGTTTCAGCCATGAAGACCACCCCGCAGAAGACCAGCACTTTGGCTTCGGTTTGGGCTGCCCGGAGAGACAGCTCAAGCGAATCCCCCACCAGATCAGCGATTTCCTGAATCTCGGGGGGCTGATAGTTGTGGGCCAGGATGAGGGCCTGTCGGTCTTGGGCTAACCTGCGGATCTCGGCCTGGAGTTTTTCTTTGGTCATTTCTGCAATCCTCCTTGAGTTTCTTCGACTATTTCTACTCCTTTGGGAATCTCGAAGACGAACTTTTGCTTATCAATTTTAGGATTGATTTTGAGATCCTCCAAGGCGAGATGGGTGAGATTCCCCAGAGGATCCCAGTACCAGATTTCCCTGATCTCTCCGCTCTCGGCCCGAACTTTGAGCTTGATCCGAGAGATACTTTCATCTTCTCGCGGTCTGAGTTCCAGAAAATAGAAACCATTTTCTTCGGGAGATCCGAAAAGTATCTCGAACCTTCGGGCAAGTTCTGCTTTGCCCGAAAGCAGCCCTAGCACGATCCGGGAGAAGGCCTTCTTCGGGGAGAGGATCAGCACCTGCTGATCTTCTTCGGAGTAAAAGTATACCTTTTTCCCGTCGGAGACGATAAGGAGCTTTTCCGGATAGCGATATTCCCACCGCAGGAGGTTGGGCTTGCAGAACCAAAATTTTCCGCCCGAGGCCTCCACCTCGTACCCCTTGCGCCAGTAAACTTCCTGAGAAAAGGAGCCCGAAAGACTGGTCACCCGGCGGTAAAAGTTTTCCACCCGGTTCAGTACGGTCTCAGGCGATAGGGGTTCGGCCTTAAGGTTTGCGACCCACAAGCACAGGACGAGGACGTACACCATCACTCGGACCAACGATGCCCTCCTCTTCCATACGTTCTACGAGCCTGGCGGCTCGGTTATAACCTATACGGAGGCGTCTCTGCAACATGGAAACCGATATCTTCCCCTGCTGCATGGCAATCTTTACGGCCTCGCGGTAGAGTTCGTCGTCGGCCTCATCTTCAGGGGCTCCCAGGAGGTCTTCGGAATCTTCCTCCAGGGCTTCAAAGTCGGCCAGATATTCGGGTTCACCCTGCGCCCGGAGATATTCCACCACCCGCCGGACCTCCGACTCCGAGACATAGGGCCCGTGGATACGCTGGAGTTTTGAGGCCCCTGGCGGCAGAAAGAGCATGTCACCCGCTCCGAGCAATCTTTCGGCCCCTTGGGTGTCGAGGATGGTGCGAGAGTCCGTGCGGGAGGAAACCTGAAAAGAAATCCGGGCCGGGAAGTTGGCCTTGATTAGGCCGGTTATGACATCCACCGAGGGACGCTGAGTGGCCAGCAGCAGATGAATGCCCGAAGCTCGGGCCATCTGGGCCAGACGGGTGAGTAGCGTCTCCACCTCCTTTGAAGCCACCACCATGAGATCGGCCAGCTCGTCGATAATGATTACAATGTAGGGCAGTTTTTCTTCCGCCTCCCGGTTGTAAGAGTCTAGATTCCGGGCTCGGCTTTCCTCAAGGAGCTGGTAGCGACGTTCCATCTCCGCCACCGCCCACCGTAAGGCCCGCGTGGCCATGCGCGGTTCAAGGACCACAGGGTGTAAGAGATAAGGGATTTCTTCATAAACCGAGAGCTCAATCCGCTTGGGGTCGATCAGGAGGAAACGGACCTTCTCCGGGGTGCTCTTGTAGATGAGGCTAAGGATAATGGAGTGGAGGAAGACGCTTTTTCCGGTACCGGTAGCCCCGGCGATGAGGAGGTGGGGCATACGGGCCAGATCCGTGACCACCGGTTTCCCGGATTGATCTTTCCCCAAGGCCAGGGTGAGGGGGGAGCGCGCCCGGCGAAAGTTCTCGCTTTCGATGATTTCCCGCAGGTAAACCCTCTCGCGCTCGGGATTTGAGACTTCGATGCCCACCACGTCTTTGCCAGGGATGGGAGCCACGATGCGCACGCTTTCGGCTGAAAGGCCCAGAGCCAGGTCGTCGGCCAAAGCCGCGATGCGGTTGATTTTGATGCCCGGGGCCGGTTTGAACTCGTAAACCGTAATTACCGGCCCGGGGTTTACCGCCGTAACCTCCCCTTCCACCCCGAATTCCCGGAGTTTTTCCTGAAGGGCCCGGGCCAGGGCTTGAAGGGTGGCTTCCGAAGGCCCCTTTCGTCTGGCGGGCGGGTCTTCAAGAAGCTCCATCGGAGGTGGAAAACCAGAGGTTGAGGGGGCTTTAGACGGGCTCTTCGGAGAAACTTCGGGTTCCCTCGACCCAGGGTGAGTGACTTCTTCTTTCCGGGATTTTTTCTTCCTTTTGGGAAAACGTGGTCGGGGTAGCTTTGAGGACCACCCTCTACTGAAAAGAGCCAGTCCACCGAGCCCCAGAACTAGGATCAACAGTATTACTCCGGGGATGCCGATGTAGGGAATGAGCCCCTGCCCCAGAAATCCCAGAAGCCCTCCGTGCAAAGGATAGCGCGAACGCCCCCACCAGCTCTCAGGAGCGAAACCCAGAGCCAGGCTCAGGCTTACGGTAAAGACCAAAGCCCCAAAGGACTCCCGGTAAGGGAAACATCCCTCTTTAAGGGCCTTCAAGGCCAGGATTAATAGCGTGACAGGCACGAGAAAGGCTGCCAGCCCCAAAAACGTAAATAGGAAAGAGGCCAGGTAGGCTCCCAGCAATCCTCCCCAGTTACGGATGGCTTCGCTTCCCACTCGACCGAACCCTGGATCCTGGGGATGGTATGAAAGGAGAGCCAGAGCTAAGAACACCCCTAGGGCCAGCAAGAAAAGCCCTGCGGGCGCAAGGGAGACTTTTTTCATGGTAAAAACGATACCTTAAAGGCTGAAAGCAAACAAGAGAATATTTTTTAGCTTGACGCAATTTTTAGGGACATGTTATGTTTCTGGCACACGGTCCCGGGTGCCCCGGCCCTGTGAGGGGTGGCGGGGTTAAACGGGAAGCCGGTGAGAATCCGGCGCTGGCCCGCAACCGTGACCGGGGACGAAAGCCGCTGGGAGGCCTTTAACGGGTCTCCTCGCCCGGGAGCTCGAGGGACAAGGCCCCGAGGGTTACCGGGTGGGCCGCCGGAGGGCAAACCTTCGGTGGCGACAGGCCACTGGGTGGGCCGGGATCGGTAGGCCGATCCCAGGTCGCCCGGGAAGGCGCGGCGAGTAGGACGATCCGGAAGCCGGGAGACCGGCCCGGGGCCGCAGGAGCGGTGGGGCGGCGAGGGTCCCGACCCGACCGTGTAAGCAGCGGTCTCTCCTCGCTAAGCCCCCCTGAGAAAATAATCAAGGGGGTGTGTTATGATGAGGTGGTTTTTGATTCTCTGGCTTGTGGTATGGGTTGGTATGGTCTGGTGTCCTCCTGTTAGAGCCGGTGCCATCTCTTATACCCAGATTCGGCACCAGAAGCTGAAGGAGAAGCCGGCTATTGTGCTTTGCGCCTTTGGGACTTCCACCAAGGCCCAGGTAACGTTTGATTTCTTCGAGAAGCGGGTGCGAAAGGAACTTCCGGGCTACGAAATCCGCTGGGCCTTCACCTCAGAGGTCATCCGGGAGAAGATGAATCGGATTTACGCCAAGCGCGGTTTGAACAAGAGACTACATAGTCTCCAGGAGGTTCTGGCGGCGCTTCATGCCGAAGGCTACCGCAAGGTTGTAGTTCAGCCTCTCCATATTTTTCCGGGTTTGGAATACCAGGATGTGGTTGAAATCTGCGACCGGTTTCCGGATCTTCGCATTGTGGTGGGAGAGCCTCTTCTTTTCCGGTGGGAATATGTGAAGGAAGTTCTGGAAGTAGTCTCCAAGGAGTTCCTTCCGCCGGAGGAGGGGGTGAACATCCTGGTAGCCCATGGGACGGATGTAACCATTAACGGGGCTAATATTACGTATCTGGGTCTGGACTGGCTGGTGCGCAAACATTATCCCAACGTATTAGTGGGGACGGTGGAAGGGGTACCGGATGCCGAAGTGCCCCTCAAGGAGGCTATCAAGTATCCGGCCAGGAGGGTGCGTTTTATCCCCCTCATGTTCGTGGCCGGAGATCACATCATGAACGACATCATGGGCCAGAAGCTTGAGAATGGTGAGAAGAGCTGGCGTATGATCGTGGAGGAGGCCGGAAAGGTTGCCGACTGCGTGACCACAAGGATAGAAGGAAAAACCTATTACAAGGGCCTGGGACTCTATCCCGAGATCGACGATTTCTTTATCAGACAGATCAAGCGGGCCCTTGAGATCCTTGATCAGTACTAGGAGGCCTCTTTTGACCAGGCCTGTGCTTTACGGGGTAGGGGTTGGGCCCGGAGATCCGGATCTTTTGACCTTCAAGGCGGCCAGGATACTACAGGAGGTGGCTCATATTTTCGTGGCCTCCTCCACCAAAAATGATTATTCTCTGGCCTTGCGGACCGTAGAGAAGTATTTGCCGGGGGGAACTCCCATTGAGAGACTCCCCTTTCCCATGACCCGGGATCGGGAGGTCCTTGAGGAGGCCTGGGAGGAGAACGCCCGCCGGGTGGCGGAGGTCCTTACCCGGAAAAAGAGCGCGGCCTTTCTCACCCTGGGGGACCCGGCCCTCTTTTCCACCTTCGGGCATCTTGCCCGGAAATTGAAGAGTTCTCTCCCGGAAACGGAAATTCGTATGGTTCCCGGGATCACGGCGGCTCAGGCGGCGGCCGCCCGCTTAGGTCTCCTCCTGGCCGAAGGGGAGGGAGCTTTTGTGATCGCAAGCGGTCTGGCCACAAGCCATGTGATTCGGAAGTTCTCTAAAGAGGCCACGAGCCTGGCCCTCTATAAGGTCTACCGCCGGGCCGAAGAAATCATCAACCTCCTGGAGGAGACCGGCCGTCTTAAGGAGACCAGGGCCATTTCTTTTTGTGGTTTTCCCGAAGAAAAGATTTATGAAGATCCCAAAGAACTCTCCGACTCAACCCCGCCCTACTTCACCCTCCTGATCGTGGGGGGCAAACCTCTTGACTAAGTAGCACTAATTTTTTAAAAGTAACACAAAATTGGGAGGGGGTTGCACCATGAAAAGAGTAGCTCTTCTTTTGACGTTTTTTCTCTTTCTAACGGGTATGGGGTCCGGGTTGGTTTGGGCGTCTGATCCCGAGGTGGAAGAACTCAAGAGGATGCTTCGCCAGGTGCTGGAGGAGAACCGGAGGCTGGCGGAGAGGGTCTCGGAGCTTGAAAGACGTCTTGCGGAGTATGAGAAAAGGGCCCCGCAGGGGGAGGTAAAGGTTGAGACTTCCCAGGAAAAGCCCTGGTATGAACAGGTTGAGGTGGGGCTTTCGGTAGCCGGTCTCCTTCAGTCCGCAATCGGGGTGGACAAGGAGCTGGCCAACCTTCACGCCCATGGAGGGCGGGAACCTTCCGGTGAGGCGGACCTCGTTATGCGGGACGAAAACAAGGCCTATGCTGCCGCAGCGGTGGATCTGGACTTCTCGGCGGAATTTTCGGATAGGGATCGGGCCTATGTGCTCCTTGAGATGGGCTCGGGAAAGAATCCGGAGTCCGAGATCCCAAGCTTTTCCGGGATCGTGGACGAGGCCCTCTCCATGGTGCCGGTAGAGACCGGGGACGGCGACGTGCGAGTGAGCGAGGCCTGGTACGAGAGAGACTGGGCCTTCGGGAACGGGAAGTTCAGGTTTCGCTTCGGAAAGATTGACATCACCACGGAGGTTGACCAGAACGAGTACGCCAACGACGAAAACGGGCAGTTCATAAGTCCGGTGTTCGTGAACAATGCCGCGGTGGAGTGGGCCTCTTACAGCTTCGGGATGGTGGCAAGCTACGAGACCGAACGCTGGTCCTTAACCTTAAGCTACGAGGACGCGGACTCGAGCTGGGACAACCTCTTCGACTATCCCTTTTTGGTGGGGCAACTTGCCGTAAGCACCGAATTCCTGGGCCGTCCGGGAAACTACCGGTTTTACGTGTGGTACCAGGGGGAGAAACACCTTACCTGGGATGAGCTTGAGGATTATTTCGCCTCCAATGGAGCCCTTACTCCCGAAAATAAGGATCCGGCCTGGGGCTTAGGAGTTTCCTTCGATCAGGAGGTGGCCGAGGGAGTAGGGGTCTTTTTCCGTTACGGCTGGCGGGACGACGACCTTGTGGGTTACTGGGGGAGTGATCTCACGGATCTGGATTTCTCCTACGGCTTTGAGCACGCTTTTTCCGGGGGGCTTTCTCTTTCCGGTAAACTTTGGGGGCGTCTGGAAGACGAAATCGGCATCGGCCTGGCCCTTTTCCTCGTGAGCGACGACTACGAGGACTACTGGGAGGGGAAGGGGGTTTACGCCGCCCGGCTGAACATGGATCCCCACATGCATCGGCATGAGGCCCGGGACGAATGGCACCTGGAGCTTTATTATCGTTTTAGCGCCGGGGAGCATCTTTCCCTGACCCCGGATTTTCAGTACACCTGGAATCCGGCAGGTCTCAAGGACGACGGCTTCTGGATCTTCAGCCTCCGCGGGGTCTGGGAGTATTGAAGTCTGTGGGCTTTAAATTGGGCCCCGGGCCAACCCCGGGGCCCACAAGGTTTCACGTCCCAACCTGATGTATTTCTTTGTGAGCTTTACATAATTCAATTCCCCTCCCTTTGGGAGGGTATCCCCCACCCAGTCTTCCCTCAGAGTGGGAGGAGAAGTTCTGCAAAGCTCTCTTTATATTTTGCAGGCCTCCTTGGGAGCGAACCAGCGGTAAAGGGCCGGAAGCAGGAAGAGGGTGTTCAGGGTGGCTGTGAATAGCCCGCCGATGACCACCGCCGCAAGCGGCCGCTGGATCTCGCTCCCGGTGCCGCTGGCAAAGAGAAGCGGAAGGAGTCCCAGAGCGCTAGTGAGTGCGGTCATGAGGACCGGTCGCAGCCGTAGCATGGCCCCCCTTAAGGCCGCTTCCTCCACCGGAAGTCCCTGTCCCTGAAGCTGGCGGATGCAGGTTACCAGCACCATTCCGTTCTCAAGAGCGATCCCGAAAAGGGCGATGAATCCGATCGAGGCCGGCACCGAGAGATACTGTCCGGTGAGCCACAGGGCCACCAGCCCTCCCACCAGGGCGAGAGGAAGATTCGCCATAATCAGGGCCGAAAGGCGCACCGAACCGAAGCTCATGAAGAGCACGAAAAACACCAGGGCCAGGGTCACGGGAATTACCACCCGCAGGCGACGGTTGGCCTCCTCCTTAAGTTCGAACTCTCCGCCCCACGTTATGAAATAGCCTGGGGGAAGCTTGAGCTCACGATCGATCTTATTTCGGGCTTCTTCCACGAAGGAGCCTATATCCCTTCCGGAGACGTTGCACTGGACCGTGATGAAACGCTGGATGTCCTCCCGGGTGATCTGACGGGGGCCTATGATTTCACGGATCTCGGCTACCTCCCGCAGAGGGATAAACCCTCCGCCCGGCGTGCGTAAAAGGAGCCCTCCGATGCGTTCCGGATCGTTACGATATTCGGGCTTGAGTCTTACGAAGATGTCGAAGCGTTTCAGACCCTCGAAGATCTCTCCCACGCTCTTTCCTCCCACCCCGATCTCGATCACCTCCTGCACGTCAGAAAGTGTAAGCCCGTAACGGGCCAGCTTTTCACGATCCGGTCTGATGAGGAGCTGCGGGGTGCCTGACACCTGGTCCACCTGCACATCCACCGCTCCGGGGACCGTGCGTACAATTTCGGCCACCCGATTCCCCAGGCGTTTCAGGGTTTTGAGGTCCTCGCCAAAGATCTTGATGGCGATTTCGGCCCGGACGCCCTCCATGAGTTCGTCCACGGTCATCTCGATGGGCTGGGTAAAGTTGGTGAGCACCCCGGGAATCTCTCCGAGCTCTTCCCGAATGAGATCCATCAGAGCCTCCTGATCCTTGACCCTCCAGGTCTCACGAGGTTTCAGGAGAATATACATCTCCGCGCTGTTGATGGGGTCGGTATGCGCCCCCACCTCGCCCCGCCCGATGCGGGAAACTACTCCCCGGATCTCCGGAATCTTCATGAGCCGGCGTTCCACCAGCATGGTCAGACGTTTGCTTTCGGAAAGCGAGATGGAAGGAGCCATGGTTAGACGCAGAACAATGGTACCCTCCTGAAGTTTGGGAACGAATTCCGAGCCCAGGCGACTTCCCACGAAAACTCCGAGGATGATCAAGGTCAGGGCCATCAGGATGGCCACCTGCGCATGGCGCACGAAGAATCTTCCGAAGGGACGATAAAGACGCTCAAGCCCACGGATGATCCGCTCGCCCAGGGCAAGACCGCTTTTTTCGCTTTTTTTCATAAGATACGAGGAAAGCGCCGGGACGATCAGGAAGGCGTAGACCAGTGAGCCCAGGAGGGCCAGGATCACGGTGTAGGCCAGGGGCCGGAAGGTCTTCCCCTCAACGCCTTTCAGGGAAAGGATGGGGAGAAAGACCAGGGAGATGATAAAAAGGGCAAAAGCCACCGGGCGGCCCACCTCCGCGCAGGCCTCGGCCACCACGGAAAGCCTCGAACGGCCGGATTTTTCGCGGAGCTTTCGGTCCACGTTTTCCACGAAGACGATGGCGCCGTCCACCAGCATACCGATGGCGATGGCCAGACCCCCCAGCGACATGAGGTTGGCCGAAAGACCGAACTTGCGCATGCCCAGGAAGGCCAGGGCGATGGAAAAGGGGATAGCCAGGGCCACCACCACGCTGGCCCGGAAGCCTCCGGTAAAGAGCATCAGCACCGCGACGACCAGCACCATGCCCTGCCCCAGGGCCGAGGTCACGGTGGAGATACAGGCTTCCACCAGGCTTTTCTGTTCGTAATAGGGCACGATGCGCACGCCCTCAGGAAGGATGCGGTTGATCTCCCGGATCTTCTCCTCCACCCGCTTGATGACCGTGGAGGAGTTTTCGCCGTAGAGCTTGATGACCTGTCCGGCCACCACCTCGGTCTCCCCGTTCCTGGTCTGAAGACCCCGCCGGATGGCCCCGCCGATCTTGACCTCCGCCACCTGATCCAGGTAAACGGGCGTCCCGTCCACGGATTTCACCACGATGCGCCGGAGATCCGAAAGCCCCCGGGCCAGGCCCACAGAACGTACAATGAATTCCTCGCCATGTTTCTCGATGAAACTTCCCCCCACGTTGAAGTTGTTGTTCCTGATGGCTTGAACCACCTCCGAGAGGGTGAGCTCGTAACGCCTAAGGGCTTCGGGGTCCACCTGCACCTGGTACTGTTTCTCGAACCCCCCGATTCCGAGAACCTCCGTGACTCCGGGCACGCTCATGAGACGAGGCTTGATGATCCAGTCCTGGAAAGTCCGGAGGTCGGTGAGAGAGTAGCGCCCGGTGGTGTCTTCGAGATAATAGAAAAGGACCAGTCCCATGGAAGTGGAGATGGGACCCAGCTGTGGGTCGCCGAACCCTTCAGGGATGGCCTCCCGGGCCTCGGCCAGACGTTCGCTCACCACCTGACGGGCGAAGTAAATGTCGGTGCCGTCCTCGAAATAGAGGTTCACCAGGGAGAGGCCGAAGTTGGAGACCGAACGAATCTTTTTGAGTCCGGGAAGGCCGTTCATGGCGGTCTCGATGGGATAGGTGACGTATTTTTCCACTTCCTCCGGGGCCAGCCCTTCGGTTTCGGTGAAGACCTGGACCAGCACCGGGGTTACGTCCGGGAAGGCGTCGATGGGAAGTTCTCGAAAGGTGGCGAATCCGGCCACGATGATCCCGGCGGCCATGACCACCATCAAAAGCCGATTGCAAAGGGAAAAGTTTATGAGTTTCTCCCACATGGGTTCTCCTCCTCAAGATTTTTCAAGAAGGCTTTCCGGTTTTTAGTGAGTGTGTCCTCCGCCCAGACGGTCCTTTTCGAGCTCAGCCTTAAGGGTCAAAGCCCCCTCGGCCACGTAAACCTCTCCCGGTGAAAGCCCCTCAAGCACCTCCACCCAGCCGTTCTGTTTGCGCCCGAGTTTCACCTCGTGGGGTACGAACCCTTCTTCCTCCTTCACGAAGATTACGGGCCGGCCTTCGAGGATTTGCACGGCGGACTCTGGCACCATCAGGGCCTTTTCGCTTCCAGAAAGGGTTACCCGCACCTTAACTAGGAGCCCGGGTTTGATCTCCCCGCGGGGATTCTTGATCCTGATGCGGGCCTGGGCCGAGCGGGTGTCCTTCTTGAGGAGGGGGTTTACATAATCAATGCGGGCTTCCCGCGGGGGCAGTCCGCGGCCGAAGTCCAGCCAGACCTTCTGTCCCTCTCTCACGTGCGGGAGCCATTTCCGGTAGACCGAGACCAGCACCCATACCTCCGAAAGATCGGCTATCTGAAAGGCCAGCCGATCCGGGCCCACCATTTCTCCCCGCACCAGGTGTTTTTCCACCACCAGCCCGCTGATGGGCGAGCGCAACTCGTAACGACCGAGAGGGCGTTTCCCGGTCTCGAATCCCCGGATGGCCTGCGGCGAAAAACCTAGGGTTAGGAGTTTCTGAGCCAGGGTCTTTACCCGAATACGGGCCAGTTCAAGGTCCTGTTTGGCCCGAAGGTAGGATTCCTCGGCGGTGATCTTTTTCTCCCACAGGGTTTTCTCCCGCTGAAAGAGTTCCTCGGCCAGCCGCAGGCGGGCCCTGGCGGAAAGATACGCGGCCTTGAGGTCCGCAAGCTCCGGGCTGTCGATCACGGCCAGTACCTCCCCGGCTCTCACCCGGTCGCCCCAGCGCTTGAAGACCTCCCGCACGAACCCCCGGGCTACCGGCACCACGTGAACCACCCGGTCGGGATCGGCCACCACCTCCCCCGGAAGCTCCACCGTGCGCGGCATCTCCTGCAGCCTGGCCTCGGCCAGTCGAATCCCGAATTCCTTAAGGACTTCCTCCGAAAGTTTCACCATCCGTTCTTCTTCGTGACCGTGTCTATCCTGGGCCAGAGCCGGAACCATCATTCCGGCAAGAAGCCAGCAAAGGAGCAGAAGATATTTCCTCATGACTCGCCCTCCTTCTTAAAGGAAATTTTTTTCGGCCCGGGCGAGGAGATAAAGGGCCTCGGCCCGGAACTCGTGATAACGGCGGTAGGCCTCAAGTCGGGAAAGCCGAAGTTCGAAGAGGGTCCTCTGAGCGTCAAGCACCCTCAGAAATTCCATTTTCCCGAAACGGTAGGCCTCGAGATTGCGCCGGTATATTTCCCGGGCCCGGGGAAGAAGTTCATTTTCCAGGGTATAGATCTCCCGAAGGACCCGATCCAGCGCGCTTTTTACACGCGTGAATTCTCTTCTCAGGACTAATTCTTCGCTCCGGAGATCCAGCCTCACAGCCGTGATCTCCCGTCTCAGGGCGGCTATCTGGTCCTGATTGCGATTCCAGAGGGGTAGGGGAAGGCTCAGCCCGAAGAGGTAAGCTCGCTCGTCGCTTTCGTTGTACCAGCGCACTCCGGCCGAAACCGTGACGTCCGGAAGGATTTCGGCCCGGGCGAGGGCTATTTCCTTTTCAAGGCGCTCGATCTCGGCCAGGAACCGTTTCGTGCGGGGATGCCGCTCCGGGTCGAATTTGGTGGGAAGGGTCGCCACCTGAAAAAAGTCGCCGGAGACCGCCGCGGGCGGGGGACCGTTCCAGAGACGGGCAAGACGGGATAGGGCGCTTCGTAGCTC